>JAZNII010000021.1:0-27123 GCA_045577415.1 Eubacteriales bacterium | reverse complement strand
ATTTACGAAATAGTTCGGATTTGTTACGTTTGGTGACCCGTACGGGAATCGAACCCATGTTACAGCCGTGAAAGGGCCGTGTCTTAACCGCTTGACCAACGGGCCTTATTTACAAAATGCGGATCTTGATCCGCATTTTGTTTTGGTAGCGGGAATTGGACTTGAACCCATGACCTACCGGGTATGAACCGGTTGCTCTAGCCAACTGAGCTATCCCGCCATTTTTGGCGCACTTTTTCGAACGCTTGAATATTATATCACAAAGACGGATGCTTGTCAACACCTTTTTTGAAAATTCATAAAATTATTTTTTAATTCACATATAATTAATAAAAGCTCCGCATAACGGCGTTTTTTGCCGTCAACGGAGCTTTTTAGGGCAATAACTGCTATCAGTTATCAATATTTAGTCGCGGAATCGATCTCCTCTGCGTTTATCATTCGCTTTGCGTCCTCAATTATCTTATCCGCAAAGGAACGAAGAACGTAAAAGTTGCCGTATCCGTTGGTGGAATCGGAGGCGAAGCCGTCCTCGGGTGACAGAGCTTCAATAGTAATATAGGATTTTCTCTCGCTATACTGATAGATGCGGCAGGTTATGTCGCGTCTGTTTCCGTACGAGTCTACTGCCTTTACGGTTATTTTAAGCTGACAGCCGTTCTCTCCCGTAGAGAAATCGTCGTGAAGTCTGAATTCAGCCTTCTGCTCCTCGCCGATTTCCGCCATGCCCTCAAAGGACGCATAGAGAATACTGCCGTAGAACTGCTTAAAATTATCCATGGCTGTAGTGTTGACCAATCTTCCCACGTGGTTGGTGGTCTTGATAACATAGTCAAGCCTCTTTCCATCGGCGTAAACGTCTGCCACGTAGGACTCGTCGCTTACAAGATACACTGTACCCCAATCACCGGTAACTTCGTTTACCGCTACCAGATTGCCGCCCTCAGTGGCAAAGTATGCACCGCTACACCAAATTCCGATGGTGCAATCCTCATACGTTGCGGATCTTCTTTCCTTCGTCTTTTTATCAATGACCAGAATGTCTCCCGTCTCGTCGTCAAAATAGAGGTCGTTGGCGGTGGTAGGATAATAGGTTTCGGCGTTGAGCTTTATTTTGCCGTTTTCCACGATCTCGGGGATATGTAGCGCTCTGCTTGCGAGTCTGCTGTTTTCTCCGTCGGCGAAGAATATGCCGCAGGTCATGCCGCTGAGGATGCTCCATTCGCCTGTCTTGGAGTTGACCACCACAGTTTGACCGTCTGCGGTGCTGTAAAGGCTACCGCTTCCCCATCTTCCGCGGATGTTGCCCTCCTGCATATATTTTGTGTCGAGCTTCTGACCTATATAAGATCCTTGATCCGCTATATAGATGTAATTGCTGGAGGTGATGAAAAAGTCGGTATTCTTTTGAGAATCAAACCATATAAGCTCGTCCTCGCCGATGGGGTCGCCTGCCATAGTGGTCATTCTCTTGATCGCCGCGAGGCGGTAGCTGCCTGCGGTTCCGTAAATGTTGTAGATGTAGAAGATGATCGAGTCGTTGTTTCCGTCACCGTTTGCATCTACCTGCTTTGATTCGTAGAAAAGATAGCCCTGTCCGCTATCCACACCCTTTGTATATTGCAGAGGAGTGATAAGAAAATCTCCTTTGTATATGGGCGCTACGGCGTTATCGTTTGACGAGAGCGTATACTTACCGTTATTCTTTACGATATTATATGTTTTGTCTCCTTCCTTGAAGCCCAAACCGCCCTGAGGCAGGTAGCTCGTATACCTCGACACCGAGTCGTCTATTCTGAAGCTTACCGATATATCGGGAGATTCGATGATGATCTCCTCGACGTGGGCGATGTCAAGCTGAATATAGTTGTTTTCATACCATGCAAGCTCGTCCCATTCAAGGAAGCCAAAGCTGCTTTCGTTGACACCGACTATCATATCGTATATGGGAGAGTATGCGTAAAATATTCCGTCGTCGGTCTTGGCGCTGACAGAGACCTGATTTTCTATGTACACGGTCTCGCCCTTTTCGTTCTCCGACTTGTAGTAGAACAGGATCATATAGGGCGACTCGTACAGTCCGTATTCCTTAAGATCGTCTTCGTCGGGACCAAGCTTGATGACCTCGGTAAAATCCGTATCGTACAGCTCGTAAAGCACATCGTATACGTTATCACTGTTGATGCGGTAGCCGTCGGCATACTCAAGCTTGGATAGAAACGGAATGTAGGAATAGAGAGTGTCCTTTCTCGATGCCATATCCTGAAATGAGAGATGGCATGTTTTGTGGCTATTTTTTTCCAACAGCTGATAGTAAATCTCGTTAAACTCGTCCTCGGAGATCTCTTCCTTTTCGCCGTCGCCGAATTTTTCCTCCAGATCGGCAATGATGCCGTCGTGGTCGATATTATCGTAGATTATAAAATCGTGAACGTCGAAATATGTGTTCTGATCGGTTGGGGCGACGATCATAGGAGTTATAAATTTCTCAACGCTTTGCAGAACAAGCTCCTCAAATCCGTTTGACGAAAGGACATAGATCCTGTCTCTGCCCTCGTACTTGGCGTAATATCCCGTGCCTGTGACGGTCAGATCGCCGATATAGACCTTGTGCGTATCTCCCGACATTGTGGTGATAATGTACCAAGAAGGCTCATAGTCATATTCCACCTCGATCTCGTTGCCGTTCTCGTCGGTCTCGGTTCTGGTTCGCTTCTCGGGAGCAAGACCGTATTCCGAGTAGTCGATACTGCCGTCTTCATTGAGCAAGGGGCTTTCAAGTCTTACCGCCGATATGGTATATCCGCAGGAAACGGCAAGCTGCGCGAAGCTCTCCTGAGAGAACGGTATTCCCTCGTAGCCCTTGATCGCGAAGGTGTTGCCCGTCTTTCGCTCGAAGGAATAAGAGCCGAACCGGTTATGGACCTCTATGCTTTTAATTATCTTGGTTTGGTCGTTCGTCTTGGAGGCATCATAGGTCAACTGCTTGAACATAAGTATGCTCTGACCGTAGCCCAGCTCCTCGGTGCCGTCGATGTCGACCTTAAGCATTACGGTATGTTTTCCCGTAGACGGATCGATCTTCACCTCTGTTCCCATGTCGGTCAGATAGTATCCGTCATCGCTTTTGTCCAGAACCTCTCCGTTAGTATAGCAAAGCTCGAATGTTCCGTTTATCTTTCTGATATAATATCTCGTTCCGTCCTCGTCGGGAAACACGTATATGTCTATCAGATAGTTGACCGCAAAGAGAGCCACTATTAAAATCAGTATTGCTGCGGACACAAAAATTATTGCAAGCCGTTGCTTTTTGAGCATAGAGCGTTGCTGTATTTTTTTTATCGCCGAGCGGTCGACGTTTGCTTGGTTGTTTTTTTCTGACATCATAAATTCCTTGATTTGGAGAGAACTTTCATCTCTCTTTACTTTTTATTTGTATTTACGGCGAACCGTTATGACAACTCCCGCGGTGAAGGCGGCAAGCGCGGGGATGATCGCGAGACACCAGAACCAGACAGTGGGATTGCTTTGAGAATAAGCCCTGTTATCCGCCATCTCGTATTCGTAAAACGCCTTCAGGGGGATGTTGACGGGAATTATCTCGTTGCCCGTATTTCTGAGAGCGGACAGGATAACGTCTGTATTTCCGTATGCGGTGGAATCAAGCACCTCATTCTTCAAAAAGTCGGTTGAGGCAAGAGAGATAACGTAAGAGGGACGGTCTATGGTGGTATAATTGTCCTCTTGAACGTAGCGAAGCTCGTGGGTAATGGTCATGAGCTGGAAAAGCTTGCTTTGCGTAGCGATCTCCACCTCGTCTCCCGCATATGCCGACGCGGTATCGTAGGATGTGAAAATGCTGAACAGGTCTCTTGAAATGCCGTTTTTGAAATAAGAATAGTATTGATATGCAGGCTTGTCCGAGTTTTCCTCTACGGTGGAATAAAGCTTTACGTAGGTCTCCGACGGAGGCTCTATGACCGCGCAGTTTCCGAAAATTACCTTGGGGGGATAGTTACGCTTTCTGATGTCTTGAGTAATAGAAGCTCCCGTGCCGTCCTCAAAGTATTTGCCCGCAAAGGTCTTTCCGCCGTCGGTCGCCATTCCGTTTGACGGATCCTCTGCTCTGAAATTGAGAACGTTGCCTGCCATATCCTCGGTTCTGCTTATAGCAACGCCCCACTCCTCAAGATATTCGTCAAGATTGGGCAGAACGGGGGTGTCCGCGTCGCATATATAGAAGAATGCGTTTGCCTCGTCAAGATATTTATCAAGCTTTTCTATCTCAGATACGCCATTTTCGCCAAGATTTCCGTATGCCCTGAAGTCGGACGTGGGCGCGAAGGTTATGATCATTCTGCAATCCGCGGGGATTTCTTCCTTTTCAAGGTCGATAAACTGAGGAATATAGCCTGCTCCCTCGATGAGCTTGATGAACGTGGAGTATTCGTCTTTTACCTTAAGGGTCTCGCCCTCCTCGAAAAGCGTTTCTCCGTGATTGTAGGTGATGCAACAGATAGGCGCTTCGGCTCTTGTGACCGAGAGTATCATAGCGGCAAGACGCTTCTCGCCGTTATACGCCCACTCCTCGGACGTGTCGGTGTCGGTCAGATAGAATGAATTTATTCCCTGCACCAGATATTCGCTTCCGAATTCCACGATAACGTCGGAGTTGCTGATAGTCGCCGCCGACGTGGTCTTGTATTTCTGTACCGCGGAGGGGTTTTTTTCTATGTTTACGTAGCTGACCTCTACATACTTGGGATAATTCTTTTCTATTGCCCGCGCCGTATAGCTTACATAACGGGTCTTAGGGTCGCCCTCTATTATATCTTTGTCCGCGCAAAAGATTATCTTTAGCTTTTGCGCCGATCCGTCCGAGATCTGTCCGTCCTCGTTGAAGAGCTTGATCATAGGTATAGCCTCGCGCCCTATAAGATCGTTGCAGGTGTCGGAGAGGGTGTAGAGGGTGGTAGCGCCGGTCTTATACTTCACTTGGCTTATGTCGAAGAAAAGCATAGCCTTGTCTCCGATGATAGAAAACAGAAGGTTGAACGCTATCACGGCTATGATAACGGCAACGGTTATGACGGTTATTATTCTCACGCTTTTCTTGGCATATATGCTTTGTCCGTCGGACTTTACGCCATCCGCTGCGTCAAATTTTTTCTTCACGCTATTCCCTCCTCTCTTGTATCTTTAGGTTCTGTTAAGGTCATGAATATCTTCTCCTTACCAGTACGAAGACGCCTACCGCCGCGCAAAGCACGGTGGGGATAAGCGAAAGCAGTACTGTTACGGTGTTTGCGGTCTTGGTGGTGAGAGCTTCGATCTCGGTGCTTCCGAAATAACTGAAAACCAGATCCACGGGAGCGTTGTCTCTGCCCATATACTTAAAAATGCCGGTTATGGTTCTGCTGTTTCCGATAACGGCAGATTTCATGTGGTCGTCGCTTGCAAATTCAACCGACGCGGACGCTATAAGACAAGCGGTCTCGCCGTTAGCACATTCCTGGGTCGACATCGCCATAAGAACGAAGGGATCGTCCGACGCTCTCGCTACCGCGCGTCCTCCCGCCCACGCTTCGGCTGTCGCGTGAGAGACCATCAAAGGGCCTGCCACGCGTGTCAGTCCGTTTGCCGAGGAAACATAGCTTCCGTCGGCGTTCTTTGCAAAATCATCCGCAAATGTGATGCGTGTAGAGTTGCCGAAAACGTTATTTGACGGCAGACCCGTCATAACGCTCTCTCCAAGTCCGCTTGACGCGTTTTCGGACAGTATGGTGTATCCGTTTACGGTCAGTGAATTTGAGGGATCCTTTATAAGTTGGCACTTTTCTATGCCGTCGCTGCCCGTTTCATGACTGTATTTGATTCCCCAATCCTCAAGAAATCCTTCAAGGTTGGTTCTGCCACCCGACACAAACGTGTCGGCAGACAAAAACACCATATATTTTCCGCCCGCGTTCATATACGCTTCTATCTTGTCCGCCTCGGAGACCGCGGAAACCTTGTCAGCCGCGATAAGATCCTGCTTGGGGTCAAAGGTTATAAGAAGCGAGCAATCCTCGGGGATCTCGTCCGCGAAAAGGTCTAAAAATCCAATAGTATAGCCTGCTTCGACCACTGTACGCATAAATTCGTAGCCTTCAAATGACTCGCCGTGATTTGCGGTGAAATAGCACATTGGATTATCCTTCTGCGTAACTCTCATGAGACAGGAGGCTATGATCTTTTCACCGTTGTAAGCCACGGGGGTGGAGCTGTATGAGCTGTCGTATATGTAAAAATCTCTGAGATTCATGGTCTCGTGTCTGTCCGCAAAGGAGCAGACTATATCCGTAGTCGAGGTGACACCCAGCTCTCGGGCGGTGGTGGGATCCTCCCAGATGTTCAGATATTCGACCTCTATATGATCGGGAAAAAGCTCTTTTATTTGATATACCGAGTCGTGAATATGCTTCTGCCACTCCTCGGAAACTATAGTGTCCTTGTCGTCGCAGAAGGTTATGATCAGCTTTTCTTTTTCGTGTCCCGCCTCGGTCAGCCCCGCGTTGTACTCGTCTGCCGCGGAGATCACGTATCGGTTGATATATTCCTCGCACTCGTCGCTGATGCTGAAGGCTTTCTCGCCGCTGAGACTGACGTACAGCCATTCGTAGCGGGTCGCCATCAGAGACAGTGTCGCGTTAAAGACTATTACCGCCACCACCGCGAGAAGTGTGAGGATGACCGATACTCTGCCGTATTTCACGCTTCGGCTCTTGATATGTTTTTTCATTGTTTTACCTCAAAAACCTGATTTTGCGTTATTTCCAACGGCGCTTCTCATAAACACGCACGGTCAGGAACACGAATACGAATGCCAGCGACACGAAATAAACTGCCGCCGCCACGTCAAATAGGCCGTTTGCAAAATTGTTGAATCTTGCGAATATCGAGATCCAGCTAAGGGCAACTCTGATCCAATAGACATCGATAAACGAGGAGACCAATCCGATCGCCAAAAAGCCTACGATGCCGGCTATGGTTATTATTGCCGCCGCAAGCTGATTTTCGGTCAGAGCGGAGACCAGCGTTCCAATTGCGATAAACGCCGCTCCAATAAGTATAAGAGCTATCATCCCGCCGATGACCTGTGCGGTGATGGGACCCACGAAGGTGGTATCATAGTCAAGATTTCCGCGCTCTGCGGCGGCTATGACGTAAAGAGGAATAAAGTTGATGCAGCTCGCCGCCATGCAACCGAGGAAAACCGAAAAAGCGGCAAAATACTTGCCAAGCACCATGCCGGTGAGAGACACGGGCGCGGTGAGGAGCAGCTGCTCCGTCCTCATCTTTCTTTCCTCTGAAAAAAGTCTCATGGTAAGGAGCGGTATCAGTATCGCAAAGGCTATTATCATTATCATAAAGTATGCCGACACGTCATAGCTCCTTGAGAGCAGCGTGGTATAAGAGCAGGAGAGCGCCGAGCATAAAAGGAATATTCCCGCAAAAACGTATCCTATGGGATTTATGAAATAGGAACGCAGTTCTTTTTTAAATATCGCGAACATTATGTTATGTCCTTTCGGTCAGATTTGTTGTTTGTCAATCGTCGTACGTCAGATCCTCGGCTGCCGCGTCCTCGCGTCTCTGCTCGGCATCCTTGACGAGATCTGCGGCAAGATCGTTCTCAAGCGTGGTTCTGGTTCTTTTGATCCTCTTTTGAGAGCTGCTTTTTGCGTGCTTTCTTGAGGGCGCGGACTCGTCCTCGGTCTTGTCCACTACCGTGATGAAAATATCCTCAAGGCTCATACCCAGCGACTCAAGTCCTACTATTGCCCAACCCTTTTCCGCAAGCGCGTAGAAAAGCTTCTTTCTGATGTCAACTCCGAAATCGCTTTCGATCATGTAAGTGCATGCGTCGCCGTCCTTTTGCGCCAAGACCTCGGCGTAAGCGATGCCGTGCATGCTCTTAAGAGTGTCCAACACCTCTCTCTGAGGACCGCATATCTTTACGTTGAAACGGCGGTTGTTTTCGACCACGCGAGTAATATTTTCGGTCTTTTCGTCGGCAACTATCTTGCCCTTGTTTATGATGATTATTCTGTCGCAGACCGCCTGAACTTCGCCTAAGACGTGCGTGGAAAGAAGCACCGTGTGATCCTTGCCGAGAGTTCTTATAAGGCTTCTGATTTCAATTATCTGCTTGGGGTCAAGACCGACGGTAGGCTCGTCGAAGATTATGACGGGAGGATTGCCGATAAGCGCCTGCGCCACTCCCACTCTCTGTCTGTAACCCTTTGAAAGATTGCGGATAACTCTCTTTCTCACGTCGCTTATTTTCACGACGTCGCAGATCTCGCGAAGATGTGCCTCGCGGTCAAGAGTACAGCCCTTAAGCTCGTAATTGAATTTCAGATATTCGTCTACCGTCATATCAAGATAGACGGGAGGCTGCTCGGGAAGATAACCGATAAGCCTTTTAGCACCGATAGGATCGGAAAGCAGATCGATCCCCGCCACCGAGACCCGTCCCGCAGATGCGGACAGATATCCCGTGAGAATATTCATAGTAGTACTTTTTCCCGCGCCGTTAGGGCCGAGAAAGCCTACTGTCTCTCCCTTTTCTATCTCAAAGCTTATATCGTCAACGGCGAGGTTTGTGCCGTAGCTTTTTGTCAGATGCTCTATCTTGATCATAAAACGGTCCGTCCCTTGATTATTTAAATTAAAACATACATATCAAAGTATATCACCGATTTGTAAACTGCCTATGAACGCATTTTGAGATAGATATTCAAAAACTCTGATTTTTGGGTGAATTTTATGTGTTTTAACAACAATTGCGCCAAAGCTCTTGACGAAACGGCGGCAATTTGGTAAAATAGTATTTGTAAAAATATGCGAAAACGAGGATTTTGATATGAGCAATATAAAAAACGCCGAGCTTTGGCAATCGGGTAAGGATAAGATCGACTGGGTTCGCTCCTATATGCCCCTTCTCTCCACTATCGAGGAGGAATTTAAGGCAACACAGCCTTTTAAGGGTCTGAAAATATCGATGTCGATCCACCTTGAGGCAAAGACCGCAAACCTTGCCAAGGTGCTTCGCTCGGGTGGCGCCGATGTGCGAGTTACAGGCTGCAATCCCCTCTCCACACAGGACGACGTTGCGGCGGCTCTCGTTCACGAGGGCTTTGAGGTCAACGCTATCCACGGAACCGACGAGGAGGGATACACACGCGATCTCATCAACACCATCTCCTTTTCTCCCGATCTTCTTATTGACGACGGCGGCGACCTTATGAGTCTGCTTCACGGCGAATACCGTGAGTACGGCAAAAATCTCATAGGCGGATGCGAGGAGACCACCACGGGCGTTCACCGTCTTATCGCTCGCGAAAAGGCAGGCAAGCTTGACTACACCATGATCGATGTAAACGACGCGGATTGCAAACATTTGTTCGACAATAGATACGGCACGGGTCAGTCTACTCTTGACGGCATAATGAATTCCACAAACCTTATGATTGCGGGAAAGACCTTCGTTGTAGCGGGATATGGCTGGTGCGGTAAGGGTCTTGCCATGAGAGCCAAGGGCATGGGGGCGGTCGTTGTCGTCACCGAGATCGACCCCATTAAGGCTATCGAGGCGGTCATGGACGGATTTACCGTTATGCCTATGGACGAGGCGGCTAAGATTGGCGATATCTTCGTTACCCTCACAGGCTGCTCCGACGTAATCACAGAAAAGCATTTCAAAGTAATGAAGGACGGCGTTCTTCTTGCCAACAGCGGTCACTTTGACGTTGAGATCAACAAGAGCGAGCTTGAATCTCTTTCGGTACGCGCTTGGGACAGAAAGCCTAACATAAAAGGCTACGAGATGGCCGACGGACGTGTTATCAATCTTCTTGCCGAGGGCAGACTCGTCAATCTTGCTGCGGGTAACGGTCACCCTGCCGAGATCATGGATATGAGCTTTGCTATTCAGGCGAAATCGCTTGAATATCTCGCGAAAAACCGCGGAATGCTTGAGAAGAAGCTTTACTCCGTGCCTGCGGAGACCGACAGAGCCGTGGCAGAGCTGAAGCTTCGCACCATGAATATCGGCATTGACAAGCTTACCGATGCTCAAAAGGAGTACCTTGAAAAGGTAGACTGAGGCAAAAATGGAACTTAAAACACAAATTGCCGTTGTTGGCGCGGGCCACGCGGGAGTTGAGGCGGCGTTGGCATCGGCGAGAATGGGAATTGATACCGTTCTTTTCACCATGTCCCTTGACAGTATAGCGAATATGCCCTGCAATCCGTCTATCGGCGGCACGGCAAAGGGGCATCTCGTATATGAGATAGACGCTCTTGGCGGCGAGATGGGTCGCGCCGCGGATATGGTCACGCTTCAATCAAGGACGCTTAATCTTGGCAAGGGCGCGGCGGTTCATTCCAAGCGCGTTCAAGCCGATAGAACCAAGTACCGTCAGATAATGAAATCGACGCTTGAAAGGACGGAAAATCTGCGCCTTGTTCAAGCTGAAATAACCGAAATAATTACCGAGGAATGTGACGAAAGCCCTTATACCAAAAGGATAGTAGGAGTCAAAACGCAGCTCGGAGAGATCTGGCATTGCGACGCGGCAGTCATCTGCGGTGGAACCTTTTTGAATGGCAGGATATTTGTCGGAGATGTCAACTATCCCGCAGGTCCTGACGGACTTTTGGAAGCTAAAATGCTTTCCGACTCTCTCGTTGCAAACGGCGTAAAGCTTATGCGCTTCAAGACGGGAACGCCTGTTCGGGCAAAAAGAAGCACCATTGACTTTTCCAAGCTTGAGCTTCAGAAGGGAGAAGCAGATTTTCTTCCGTATTCTTGGAAAACCGATGAAAAATCCTTAAAAAGAGACGGTCAGATCCCCTGCTACATCGTTTACACAAACGCAAACACTCATAAAATTATCAGAGACAACATACACCGTTCGGCGATGTATTCGGGACAGATACACGGCACGGGGCCAAGATATTGTCCGTCTATTGAGGACAAGCTGGTACGCTTTGCCGACAAGGAAAGGCATCAGCTTTTCGTTGAGCCGGTCGGAGAGGACACTGAGGAAATGTATATCCAAGGCTTCTCTACCTCGCTCCCGACAGAGGTGCAGTACGAGATGCTGCGCTCGCTTGACGGATTCGAAAACGCGGAGATAATGCGATATGCTTATGCCATAGAATATGACTGCATCGACCCAACACAGCTCTATCCAACCCTTGAATTTAAAGCGATTTCGGGACTTTACGGAGCGGGTCAGTTCAACGGAACTTCGGGTTACGAGGAAGCCGCGGCGCAGGGACTTGTGGCGGGAATGAACGCGGCTCTCAAGATAAAGAACGAAGGATCGGTTGTGCTTGACCGTTCAGGAAGCTATATAGGAACTCTAATCGACGACTTGACCACAAAAGGCACTAACGAGCCTTACCGAATGATGACCTCGCGTTCCGAATATAGGCTTTTGCTTCGTCAGGACAATGCGGACGAGAGACTTACGCCCATAGGACGTCGCGCGGGTCTTGTCTGTGACGAGCAGTATGCCGCCTATATTGATAAAAAGAAAAAAATAGTCGCGGAAAAAGAAAGACTTGAAAACACTTATCTTTCAAAGGATTTAGCTACCGCTTTTCTTGAAAAACACGGAAAAGAGGCAGCGAAATCGGGCGTGTCTCTTGCGGATCTTTTGAGGAGACCTGATTTTGATTATGACTCGATCGCCGAGCTTGACTGTGAACGCCCCGATCTTCCGAAGAACGTGATACTTGCGGCAAGCACAGATATTAAGTATGCCGGATATGTAAAAAGACAGCTCAACGAGGTGAAGAAATACGAAAAGATAGAGTCGAAAAAGCTTCCGATAGATCTTGATTATAAAACTATCAAGGGATTGAGGATCGAAGCGGCGCAAAAGCTTGATAAGGTGAAGCCGTTGACGGTGGGGCAAGCTTCAAGAATCAGTGGTGTAAATCCCGCCGACATTTCCGTCCTTCTGATATATCTTGGGATCAAGTGAGGTGCTTATGGATCGAAACAGCTACATTATTTATATAATTGATGCGTTTGAGATAAACGACATCGGACATTTAATTGATGTCGACAAGGCGGAGAAACTTTATGAGCTTTCCAATCTATTGGTTGAGACTAACAAGGTGACTAATCTTACTGCGATAACCGACGAAAAAGATATAATTCTCAAACATTTTCTTGACTCTGCAACGGTTTGTGATTGCTTTTTGGACGGCTGGCGCGTTCTTGATGTTGGGTGCGGAGCAGGATTTCCATCGCTCCCTCTTGCAATACTCCGACCCGATCTGAAGATAACGTCAATTGACAGTACGGGTAAAAAGATCAATTTTGTAAACCGCGCCGCAGAATTTCTTGGGTTAACCAACATCGAAGCGATTTGTATTCGTGCGGAGGATTTTGCAAAAACCGACCGAGAAAAATTTGATGCTTGCACAAGCCGAGCGGTAGCGCGACTTAATGTGCTTGCGGAGCTTTGCGTGCCGTTTGTCAAGGTGGGAGGCTTGTTTGTCGCCATGAAGTCCGACAAGGGTCCCAAAGAGTATGATGAAGCGAAAAATGGCATTCTGACACTTGGGTGCAAGCTCGACAGCAAGAAGATGCTAACTCTCGCAGCTCAAAACTCAACTATAACAAGGGAAATTTATTGCTTTGAAAAGACTTCGCGCACGCCTTTGCAGTATCCAAGAAATTATTCTCAAATAACAAAAAAGCCGCTTTAAGCGGTTTTTTTGTTTCACGTGAAACAGGGCAAGAGATGAGTGGCAAAGCTCGGGCTTGCAAAGCTGACCTTAAATGTTTCACGTGAAACATGATTTGAACTGCATGGCCTTGTTTCACGTGAAACAATGACAAGTCTTGACGCTCTTGTTTTACGCGAAATGCGAAGAATGTCTTTGTTGCAAAAATTTTATCTTTGTTCATATTTTTTGGTGAAAACCTCTTGAAAATCTGTCAATAATGTTGTATAATGGTTGCAGATAAATTTGTTTTGGAGGTTACAAACTTGGGAAAAATAATTTCTTTTTCCAATCAGAAGGGTGGCGTAGGCAAGACAACGTCTGCTGTTAATGTTGCCGCTTCGCTTGGAATTCTTGGACACAAGGTGCTGCTTATAGACCTCGACCCTCAGGGTAATGCTACAAGCGGCGTAGGTATTGCAAAAAAGAACTTAAAGCTCACGGTTCATGATGTTCTTGTTGGTTCTGTTGAGGCGTCTGAAGCTATTATGAATACTGAATATGAAAATCTTGACGTTATTCCCGCGAATATTTCGCTCGCCGGGGCTGAATATAACCTTTATCAGGAAGAAGGCTCTGAAAGCGTTATGAAGAATGCTCTTGCGCCGATTAAGGACAAGTACGATTACATAATCATTGACTGTCCTCCTTCGCTCAGCATGCTTACCGTTAACTCGATGGTGGCAAGTGATGGCGTGATCATTCCTATGCAGTGTGAGTTCTATGCGCTTGAAGGTCTTTCGCAGTTAACTGTTACTATTAATAGGATCAAGGCAAATTACAATAGCAATCTCAATATAACCGGAATTTTGATAACTATGTATAATTCAAGATTGCTTTTGTCGCTTCAGGTTATAAATGAGCTTAACAAGCATTATTCGGACAAGCTTTTCGGCACAAACATTTCAAGAGGTGTAAGGGTTTCTGAAGCTCCTGGATTTGGTATGCCCGTGTACTATCACGACAAGCGCTCGAAGGGCGCAAAGGAATATCTGGCTGTTGCAAAAGAGCTTGCATCCAGAATATAATATAGGAGGAAAAGATGGCAAGAGGCGGACTTGGAAGAGACTTCTTCTCTATACTTGACGACAACGTTTACGAGGCGAAGAAGGATTCTGTTATAAATATTAAGGTTGGCGATATTGAGCCGAGACGTGATCAGCCCAGAAAGGATTTTGACGACGAAAGCCTTCAATCCCTTGCTGATTCTATCACTATTCACGGCGTTCTTCAGCCGATCATCGTGCGTGAAAACTCTGATTTCCCCGGCACTTATGAGATAATTGCGGGTGAGCGACGCTGGAGAGCTTCGAAAATAGCCGGATTGTCGGAGATCCCTGCTATAAGCGTAGATGGAGACGATCTTAAGGTGGCGCAGATCTCGCTTGTTGAGAATGTGCAGAGAGAAAACCTGAACCCTGTTGAAGAAGCATTTGCTTATCAGGCGCTGGTTGAGCGTTTTGGGCTTACTCAGGAGCAGCTCTCGAAGGAGGTCGGCAAATCACGTTCTGCTATTGCGAATATGCTGCGTTTGATCGATCTCCCCGACGAGGTGTTGGCGCTTCTTAAGGACGGCAAGATCACCACGGGACACGCAAGGGCCATTCTTGGCCTCGACACCGACGAGCAGATGGTTCTTCTCGCCCAAAAGACCGAAGAAAAAGGTCTTTCTGTAAGAGAAGTAGAAAAGCTTGTCAGAAAGATACTTGCCGAGCAGGACGTTGAGGTGCTTAACGTCAAGGACGATGCTGCGGTTCAGAGACGCGTTTATATGCGCGATCTTGAAAGACGCGCTATGGATATGCTGGGCAGACGCGTCAAGATCAATCAGACCGCAAAGAAGAAAACTGTTGAATTGACCTTTGATAGCGATTCCGACCTTGAGGAGCTTCTTACTCTCCTTTGCGGAAACGGATTTTTTAAATAATAGTCAGAAAGGATTGCTGAAATGCTTGATATAAATTACATTAAGGAAAACCCTGAGCTTGTCGTAAAAAGACTTGCGGCAAAAGGGAAAGATGCAGAAAACGATATTGCCAAGATAATTGAGCTTGATGCCAAAAGGAGAGCGCTTATCGCCGAGACTGAGGGATACAAGGCTGAGCAGAACAAGCTTACCAAGATGATACCTCAATATAAAAAGGAAGGAAAGGATCCCTCGGAGATCTTTGCAAAATCCAAGGAGCTTGGCGCTAAGGCAAAGGAAAACGACGAGAAGCTTAAGGTTGTTGAGACCGAGCTTTCCTCTTGGATGCTTGGCCTTCCCAATCTTCCCGACGAGGATCTTCTTCCCGGCGGAAAGGAGAACAACGAGGCTATTCGTTACTTCTCCGAGCCGAAAAAGTTCGATTTTGAACCTAAAAATCACGTAGATCTTTGTACCGATCTTGGTCTCATTGACTATGAGAGAGGAACTAAGCTTGCGGGATCCGGATTCTGGATCTATCGCGGCATGGGAGCAAGACTTGAGTGGGCGCTCCTCAACTACTTTGTTGACACCCACATTTCCGACGGATATGAGTTTATTCTTCCTCCCCACATGCTTGAATATGAGTGCGGCGTAACTGCGGGTCAGTTCCCCAAGTTTGCCGACGAGGTCTACAAGATCGAAAACCCCACCGACGACAGAATACACTATATGCTTCCTACCGCTGAGGCGGCGCTTGCATCCCTTTACCGCAAAGAGATCCTCACTGAAGCTGACCTTCCCAAGAAGATGTTCAGCTACACTCCCTGCTTCCGCCGTGAGGCAGGATCTTACCGTTCAGACGAGCGCGGAATGGTTCGCGGACATCAGTTTAACAAGGTGGAAATGTTCCAGTTCACGCTTCCCGAGGACAGTGACGCGGCTTTTGATGAGCTTGTGGCTAAGGCGGAGGCTCTTGTTGGCGGTCTCGGCTTCCATTTCAGAACCGTTAAGCTTGCGGCAGGCGACTGCTCCGCTTCTATGGCGAGAACCTACGACATCGAGATCAACATTCCCTCTATGAACGGATATAAGGAGGTAAGCTCTGTTTCTAACGCGAGAGACTACCAGGCAAGACGCGGAATGATGCGAGTTAAGAGGGCTAACGGCAAGATCGAGTATATCCATACCCTTAACGGCTCCGGCCTTGCGACATCCAGAGTTCTGCCTGCTCTCGTTGAGCAAAATCAGAATTCTGACGGCAGCGTTACCGTTCCCGAGGTCCTTCGCAAGTACGTAGGTACGGATATAATCAAGAAATAAGCCGAAAGGAGGCCTTGCATGACACGTTTTTTGATTGCGGGCGAAATATCCTTGACCGAGGAATTGTGGAATTACTTTGTTGATAAGTATTTTTCTGTGGAGCTGCCGTATTTTGAGAATTTCACGATACAGTCCAACGCTCTGTTCTCGGTCAGGTGGATAATTATCGGTATCACCTTCGGAATTATTATAGCAGCTATATCCACGGTGTATAATAAGAGATACATCGGAGATTTCGTCAGACTTCTTATTTACAGAGAATGCTTTGACGCACAAAGCGCAAAAACACTCAGTGAGCTTGAATGCTCAAGATCCGCAGGCATCCGAAGCGCTATCAGGACGGGCGGAAGTCTCTCCGGATGGGTCCGTTGTGCCGAGGAGGATGAATTTTATCGCGCGATCCAGAAAAAAAGAGCAGAGCATGAGGAAAAATATAAGGACGAAAAGCATCCGCCCAGATTTAAAGAGCCTCAGTTCAAAAGAGATTGCGACACCATGCATTTTTACATTCCCGAGGAGAAACGCTTCTCGGCGGAGGTCAAATTTGACAAGAAGGGAGCAAACTGGGTCGGCGTGCTTATCGTAAGTGTTCTTTCTCTGGCGATCTGTATGCTTGCCTGCTACATTTTGCCCGACGTGCTGACTTTCGCGGATAATTTCATCACCTTTGCAAAAGGATTATAAAAGTCTTATACAAAAAGGGGCTGAGTCAAGTTTGGGGATCATTTCCAATTGCTCGTCAGCCTATACAAAAATCACCCGCCATCATTCACAGATAGCAGGTGATTTTTTGTTTACTTGTAACAAAGAGACGAGCAAAAATTTTAATTTGACTCAGCCCCTTTTTGTGTTATCGTATTTAGCCCTGAATCGCAATCAGAAACAGAACAAATGTGCTATTTCGTCTTTCGTCTCATTTTCCTGTAAGTTAACGGAGTATACCCCGTAAGCTTTTTAAAGGTCTTTGAAAAATAATTTGGAGTGTCACGAAAGTCAGGTGGTCTGGATGAGAGAGCATGACGGTATCGACTTTGCCGATATGGTCCGTACGTGTTCAAGTTACCGCGGTTATCAGTGCGGAGCGGAATATGCCGAGGGCTTTCGTCAGTGTCAGGTCTATCTCAAGGGAACGACCGAGAGACTTTTGCCTTGATCGGTTTCGAAAATCAGCAATTCTATTCTTGCAAGCCGTAAAATATCCACTTAAGTAGATTCGATTTTTATATATTTCGGACATACTCTTGCAAATAACGCTCGGTTGTGTTATAATAAGACCGATGAAGAATTAATAAGTAATTTTATAATCTTTCAAAAAAGGAGAACAGTTATGGACTTTTTGTCAACAGTTAAGGGTTCTGCTCTCGAAGGATTTTACCCTGAAGGTTGGGATTTCGCAAAGATAGACTCTTGCGTCGGCAAACCCGAGACCGTCCTTGACCGTCAGGACTTTTGGAACCCCGAATTCACCCCTATCAAGTGCGGAAACCTCAATGAATTTGAGACCTATATGGGTCACGAGATCGCCCTCAAGATCAAGGCGGCAAAGGATAACGGAAAAAAGATTGCTTTCATTCTCTCCGTAGGTCCTAGGGGTATGTATAAGTGGATCGTTTATTTCCTCAAGGCTTGGAACATTTCCTGCGAGCATGTCTACACCTTCAATATGGACGAATGGGCAGACGGAGAAGGCAACACTCTCTCCAGCGATAACCTCGGCTCCTTCCAGCACGCTATGGAGCAGGCTCTTTTCAATCCTCTGGGAGAATTGACCGTTCCCGCTGATCAGAGAAACTATGCTACAAAGGCAAATCTTCCCACATATCCCGAAAAGATCGCGGCACTCAAAGCAGAGGGAGCTGAGATTGTTCTTGTTTACGGTATCGGAAGAATGTGCCATATCGCTTTTTGGGAGCCTACCTTTGCGGCAGACTACGAGACCGCCGCTGAATGGGAGAAGGCACCCTACAGAATCGGCGCGAAGATCCACCCCCTCACCGTTGAGCAAAACGCGCTGACCAGCTTCAAGTCGAGAACCACTCTCGTTCCGTGTCGTGCTAACACCATAGGTCCCGGCATCTTCCTTCAGGCAGATTACGCTATCGGCGGAGCTGACGGAACACTCGGTCGCGGTATGCAGTGGCAGGGACTTTCCCTTTGGATGACCCTCCGTCACGGCAAGACCCCTTGGATCACAAGCTCTTACATGCCCACCATCAAAGGTAAGCTCTTTTTCCTTGACGAGCTTGCAGGCCCCCTTGCTACGGAGTGTAACTAATATGATGAAGAAAACAGGTATCGCCATCGCGGGAACGATCCTCGTTGACAAGCTCAATGAGATCTCGGCATATCCCGCCTCGGGCGAATTGACGAAAATTTTATCCGTGTCCCGCGCAGTGGGCGGCGCTGTTCCCAACGTGGGCATCGACATTAAGCGAGTTGCCCCGACTATTCCCGTGGTTGCGGTGGGCAAGATCGGAAACGACGGCGATGGCGACTTTCTTGAGTCGGTCTTGTCGGAAAACGGCGTTGATACAACGGGACTTGTACGCGGAGAGCTTCCCACAAGCTTTACCGACGTTATGAGTATCGTCGGAGGTCAGAGAACATTCTTTACGTACCCCGGCGCTTGCGCCGATTTCGGCTTTGACGACGTTGATTTTGAAAAGCTCGACGTAAAGATGCTTCATCTCGGTTATTTTTTGCTTCTCGATAAGGTTGACAACGGCGACGGCGAAAAAATTCTCAAGCGGGCGCAGGAGATGGGAATTAAGACCTCTATCGATCTCGTCAGCGAGAACAGCGACCGTTATTATGTCGTGAAAAATTGTCTGAAATATACCGACAACGTAATTATCAACGAGCTTGAGGCAGGAATGATAGCGGGCATCGAGCCAAAACGCGAGAATCTCGAAAAAATTGCCCACGCGATCAAGGATATGGGCGTTTCGGAGAGGGTTATCATACACATGCCCGAGACAGGAGTTTGTTTGTCGGACAACGGATTCTTTGAGTTGCACTCCTGGGATCTCCCCAAGGGCTTTATCAAGGGCAAGACCGGCGCAGGCGACGCATTTTGCGCAGGCGCTTTGATCGGTATCTATCGTGGACTTGATGAAATGGGTATACTTACCCTTGCTTCAAAGGCCGCAACTGCATCCCTTGCCGCCCCTGATGCTATCGGCGGTATGGTGAGCGAGGCGGAGATAGATGCTATGCTCCGAGAAATGAATATTGAATTTTGATCTTTAAATAACGCAGTAAGAGGCGGAACCCATTTTTTTAGAATGGTTTCCGCCCCTACTTGCACCCTCCCCACATTCCGAAAAGCGTCGAAAAAGAAAAAAGCTTGGACAACCTTTATGCGTCAGTCCAAGCTTTTTTGTTGGTTTATATTTTGGGTAATCTTTCGAGAGCTGTGGCGATCTCCTCGTCGGTGGGACGGTAGTCCTGAAGCACGCCGTTGTGGAACTTTTCGTAGGACATCATATCGAAGTAACCCGTGCCGGTAAGACCGAATACGATAGTCTTTTCTTCGCCGGTTTCACGGCATTCTTTTGCGATGTCCAGCGCAACCTTGATGGCGTGGCTACTTTCGGGTGCAGGAAGAATACCCTCAACACGGGCAAATTCCTCTGCCGCCGCAAAGACCTCGGTCTGTTTGACCGTGGTTGCCTCCATAAGTCCGTCATCGTAAAGCTGGGAAAGAGTGCTGTTCATTCCGTGATAACGGAGTCCGCCTGCGTGAGTTGCCGCGGGCATAAAGTTAGAACCGAGAGTGTACATCTTGGAAAGGGGGCAGATCATGCCTGTGTCGCAGTAGTCGTAAGCGTATTTTCCTCGAGTGAAGCTGGGACAGCCCTCGGGCTCGACCGCGATAATGCGGTAGTCGGCTTCGCCCTTGATCTTCTCGCCCATAAAGGGGGCGATGAGACCTCCGAGATTAGAGCCGCCGCCTGCACAGCCGATAATTACGTCGGGCTTGATGCCGTATTTGTCAAGAGCAATCTTAGTTTCAAGACCGATGATTGACTGATGGAGCATTACTTGATTGAGTACGCTTCCGAGAACGTAGCGGTAGCCCTCGGTGTTCGACGCCTTTTCAACCGCCTCTGAAATAGCGCATCCAAGGCTTCCGCCGGTGCCGGGATGCTCGGCGAGGATCTTGCGACCTGCCTCGGTCTCGGTAGAGGGGGAGGGAGTAACGGACGCACCGTAGGTTCTCATAACCTCGCGTCGGTGGGGCTTCATTTCGTAGGAGCATTTTACCATGTAGACCTTGCAGTCAAGTCCGAGATAGGAGCATGCCATAGAAAGCGCCGTACCCCACTGACCAGCGCCGGTCTCGGTCGTAACGCCCACAAGACCTTGATTTTTGGCGTAATACGCTTGAGCTATCGCCGAATTGAGCTTGTGGCTTCCGCTTGTGTTATTACCCTCGAATTTGTAGTATATCTTGGCGGGAGTCTTCAGCTTTTCTTCAAGACAGTACGCCCTGACTAAAGGCGCGGGACGGTACATCTTGTAAAAGCTTCTGATCTCCTCGGGAATTTCAAAATATGCAGTTGTGTCGTCAAGCTCTTGCTTGATAAGCTCGTCGCAGAACACGCCCGAAATATCCTCTGCCGTCATAGGCTTGTGGGTCACGGGATCAAGAAGCGGAGCGGGCTTGTTTTTCATATCGGCGCGCAGATTGTACCACGCTTTTGGCATCTCGTTTTCATCAATGTAGATCTTGTAAGGGATCTGTGTGTTTGACATAATTTTTACCTCGCTTTCGCCAAACGTCTGTGGTTGTTTTCGGGACGGTCTCTCAAAAAACAAAAAATCCCCATCCCGCGCATAACTTGCCGGGACAGGATCTTGCAAAAATTCCTGCGGTGCCACCCTGCTTGATGTAAAACATCCACTTTTAATATACTCACATCCCTTTATCGGAGCGAATATACCGACCTTTTTTTACGGAGGGTCAGCTCCGTCTCACATACTCTGCGCGCGATAAAATTCGCCTGCGTTTCCGCTCGCCCTCGGAAGTCCATTCGGCAAAACGTTTTTCGCCGCATTCTCACCCGTCTGCGGCTCTCTGTGCAAAAAGAGGTCTGCTTACTTACTCTTCCTCATCGGTTTAACACTTTAATTCGCTAAAATGTATTAATATTATAGCACTCAACAGAAATATTGTCAATAGTTTTTTGATTATTTTTGCTTATATTTTTTGCGAGTGGCTATTTTTGTTTTCATATATAGGGAATGCCACTTCGTCAGACGCTTTTTGAAGGAAGATTGGGACGCAGAAAAAAGCATATTTTAACTTGGTTTGGGAAATAATAGCATTAAATCATTAAAAATAAGGAGGCTATTATGTTCAAACACGAAAAACAGTTATTTCATCCCGTAGAGATCGAAAGACCCAATCCACAGTATGCGGTTCTCCTTCAGGAGCAGCTTGGCGGCGGTAACGGCGAGCTAAAGGCGGCAATGCAGTATATGTCCCAGAGCTTTCGGATCAAGGATCCCGAGATCAAGGATCTCTTTCTTGACATCGCCGCCGAAGAATTGGGACACATGGAGATGGTGGCGCAGACCATCAATCTGCTCAACGGTCACGACGTGGACGCTACAAAGGTGCAGGCGGGCGAGGTGCAGACTCACGTCCTGCTCGGCCTTAATCCCGGACTTATCAACGCGTCGGGTTACTCCTGGACGGCGGATTACGTGACCGTTACGGGCGACCTGTGCGCCGACCTGCTTTCCAATATCGCGTCCGAGCAGAGAGCAAAGGTCGTTTACGAGTATCTCTACCGTCAGATCGAGGACAAGAAGGTGCGCGAGACCATCGACTTTTTGCTCAACCGCGAGGAAGCGCATAATCAGATGTTCCGCGATGCTTTCAATAAGGTGCAGGAGACAGGCTCTAACCGCGACTTCGGTACGACTAAAGCGGCGAAAATGTATTTCTCCCTATCCAATCCCGGGTCGAACACCTTTGCGAATAACGAAACACACGCGCCCTCCTTCAAGTAAATATCCAAAAATCACCGCCCGACCTCGGACGGTGATCTTTGCATCAAAAATCACACCGCAACAGGCAAAGAAAAAGGCTTTGAGATTACTCCCCAAAGCCAAATTGGTCGAAGTGACAGGACTCTGAACCTTCATTTGCGCCCAAGTGTATTTTAAATTGAAGCACATTATGCGCAAATATATCAAATTGCAAGCAATTCGAGAGGTTCTTCGTCGGTAACGATTAAACGAAAAATACGGGAAAGGTAAAAACCATTCCCGTTATTGTACGCGACCATGACCCCGATGAAGCCACCCTTTGTATGATCGATTCCAATCTGCATCGTGAGCATCTGTTGCCCTCGGAAAAAGCCTACGCTTACAAGGCGAAGATGGAAGTATTGAACCGCAAGGGTCAGCGATACGGTCAAACCTCGTCGCAACCTGCGACAAAGTGGGATGCCGCTACCGAGATCGGCAAAGCAACCAACGAAAGCCGAGATCAAGTATTCCGCTATATTCGCTTGACTAATCTCATAAAGCCGCTGATGGATATTGTGGATAGCGGACGAATCGCATTTACCCCCGCCGTGGAGCTTTCCTATCTTCCGCACGAATTGCAGGACAAGGTTGTGGAGATCTTTGAGAGAGATGAAGTCACGCCGTCCTACGCGCAGACGGTGAGATTCAGAAGGCTTTACAGCGAGGGAAAGCTGACGGCGGATACCATTGAGGATATTATGGCAAAGCCGAAAGCCAATCAGAAAGAGACGGTCAAATTCAGCTACGAGAGGATCGCCCGTTTCTTTCCTCCCGAGTATAGCACAAAACAGATGGAAGATGCAATTGTGCGGATTCTTGAAGAACGCAGACGAGATGTATCTCGCCGCCGCGATGATGCAGAAAGGGGTTGATTTATTGGGAAAGATAAACAGATGGAAATGGTTTTTATGTATGGCGCGGTTTTGTCTTGATAACAAGGTGGGCGGTTATCGCTGTCGCTCCCAAGTTCCCGAGCACGAAATATTAAAGATCGTCCGTATGTACGAGCCGATCATCACCGAGTTTTTTGATAACGAGGAAGAAATGGCGAAATTCCAAAAGTGGAGAGAGGAGCAGGAAGAAAAGGAGAGAATGGAAAAGGAGGAGAAAGCAAAGAAGAATACGGGTGCGGCATAATGTAGCATAATTGAGAAAGCCTCGGCAGGGAGTTTCCTTGCCGAGGCTATATTGCTACACAACTAAAAGTTGTAAATTCCACCCATAAATAAACTTTACGGTTCTTGAAATGGCAACAAATATTTGCTATAATATAGTCAAGATAAGCGCTTATCAATCTAAACAAAGGTGGATTGAATTTATGGAAATTAACTTGAAAGAAAAATTACGCTCATTGAGACAGCAGAAAAACATTACCCAAGAAGCCCTCGCAAACCATCTCGGGATTACTCCTCAATCCGTCGGAAAATGGGAACGTGGAGAAGGTTTTCCGGATATTACTTTGTTACCCAAACTCGCGTTTTACTTTGATGTGACTGTTGATGAATTGCTTTGTGTAGATCAAGTAAGAGTGGAAGAAGCGATTTGTGAATATCAGCGACAAAGTAAAATTTGCTGTCAAAACGGGGAAAATCAGAAAAATCTTGAAATTTGGGAAAAGGCATATTCCGAATTTCCGAAGGATTGCCGTGTAATCGAAGGACTTATGCATGCCATCAATAGAGATGCGGTGTATCCTTGCCCTAAAGCTGAAGCAGAGCGCATCATTGCTCTTGGCGAGGAGCTTTTGCAGAGATCTACAGACACTCGTCAAAGAGAAAATGCCGTACAATGTTTGTGCTATACCTATGATAATATCGATAAAGAAAAAGCACTATATTATGCCGATATGAGTGGAACGTTTCATATAACAAGAGAGGACCTGAGAACTACGATTCTCGACGGAGAAGAAGGTGTTAAGGCTTGCCAAAGCTATATGATGTCTTTAATTCATACGGTTGCGATGACGGCTTCAAGTATGATTTCAAAAACACATTTTTCGCACCAAGAAGCCATTGAAGCGTATACCTTTGCAATCGATATTCTTAAACGTTTGTATTCGGATGATAATGTTGGTTTTTATGCTTTTGATATATCCTATTACTACCTTCATATAGCTCTTGAGTATGCAGAGCTGAAGGATGTAGAGAACACTCTAAAAGCACTTGAAGAAAGCTGTCGATATGCAATTATCGAAGCAAATCTAAAAGATATGAATTACACAGCACCAATGGTAAATCGTATGAAGCATACAAAAGCAAATACTTCTAAAAATTATAAAGGTAATGCTTGTAATCTCAGATTGAAAGCGTTAGAAGACAACCGATTTGATCTTGTGAGAAACGAAGAAAGATTCAAGAAGATTATTTCTGACCTTGAAAAACATGCTGAACCAGTCTAATAGTTAAGCCTCCGATAAGGGAAATCCTTGTCGGAGGCTGTTTTTCTGCTTTTTAAATAGTATTATTATCCGCTTCAGTTTCCCCCGGGACCGTCTCTGCGTTCACGAGTGTCGGGAACCTCGATCTTACCCTTGATATCTCCGGGCTTGGTAAGAGGCTTTTTCTCTTTGGGATCTTGCTCTTTCTTCGTATCCTTATTTTCTGCCATATCCATCACTCCTTTCCGTGATTAAGTGTGCGCATTTTTAAACAATTCATTCAAGTCGTTGGTTGGTGGCAGACAGCTGTGACCTTGGCACACGTAATAGGTGGTCTTGGCGTTTTTAAGCGAGTATTCCTTTGTGGGAGCATCCAAAAGGATGACAACCGCATCGATCGGAAATGCAAGAGGCAAGGTGATTTTTTCTGTCTGCTGATCGGAAACGACCGTTACTTTCATCGGTGGATTTTCGTGTTCCAAAAGCGCCGTCAAAAACATGGCGTGGTTTGTGGGATACTGCGCGGCGCTTTGCGCAAGAAAATCAAGTTGCCGTTCCGCTTCGGTTTTGTATTTCTCCTCGTCTGTAATAAGAGACAAGCGAACAAGGCTATACTCCATCAGCGAATTTCCGCTTGGAATCGCGCCGTCATAGGTTTCTTTCGGACGCAGGATCAGCTCTTCGTGATCTTTGCCGTATAAATAAAATCCATCCGTGTTATCCCCGAAATCCGATATGACCTTATCGCATAAGCGCTTTGCCCGATTCAAATGTTCACTATCCAAAGTGGCGCGATACAGCAAAAGTTGGGCAAAAATATACGCCGCATAATCATCGAGAAATCCCTTCACACCCCATTTTTCCATATGAAAGCTGACGTAGAGCGCATCACCGTCAAACAAATATTTCCGTATAAAGCGGTCTGCGTTTTGCGCTGCGGAAAGATAGATTTCCTTTCCGCTTACAAGATACAGCTCACACATAGCGGCAATCATCAGACTGTTCCACGACGTTAAGATCTTTTCGTCGCGATGGAGAGAGGTTCGCTTTTTGCGGTATTCGTCGAGCACAGGCAGAAATGGCTCAAACGATTTGTCCAAAGGATCGCTTTTCAAGAGATTCGGGATATTCTTACCTTCAAAATTACCCGTATCCGTTATATCATAATGGCGGTTAAAGCGCGCTCCGTCCCCCGCACCAAGAATCTTGGTGATCTCGTCGGATGTGAACAGATAGTATTTTCCTTCTTCACCCTCACTGTCGGCATCTTGCGAGCTGTAAAAGCCGCCCTCGTCCGAGGTCATCTCACGAAGAATATAGCTTGCCGTTTTTTCTGCGATATCAATATATATCTCCTTTTTTGTCACCGTATACGCTTTGCAATAGGCGAGAATGAGAAGCGCGTTGTCGTACAGCATTTTCTCAAAATGGGGAACGAGAAACTTCTTATCGGTAGAATAACGGCAGAAACCAAATCCAATGTGGTCGAACATGCCGCCGCGATACATCTGCAAGAGGGTTTGCTCCGCTATGTTCAGACACGAGGCTGTTTTGTAACGCTCATAGTAGTCGAATAAAAATAGTAGATTGTGCGGTGTCGGAAATTTGGGCGCACGTCCAAATCCACCGTACTTTTCGTCATAGATGCGCTCGTATTGCGACACCGCCAAGTGCGTTAGATCAATATCTGCTATATCCGACACGCTCTTCGAGTTGTTCAGATGCTCAATAATTTTCTCCGAATCCCTCAAGAGCATATCGCGGTCGGATACCCATTTTTTGTGTATGGCGAGCAGCAGCTCCCGAAAGCCTATCATACCGCCCCGTGAGGTTTTGGGAAAATAAGTTCCCGCGAAAAAAGGCTTTTGACCCGCCGTCATAAAGATGCTGGTGGGCCACCCGCCGCTTCCCGTGAAGGCTTGACAGACCGCCATATAGACACTATCAATGTCGGGGCGTTCTTCCTTGTCTACCTTGATAGAAATAAAATATTTGTTCAAAATCTCGGCAATTTCTTCATCCTCAAAGCTCTCGTGAGCAAGTACGTGGCACCAATGGCACGCGCTGTATCCGATGCTTAAAAATATGGGCTTGTCCTCTCTTGCCGCACGCTCAAACGCCTCGTCGCACCAAGGATACCAATCAACGGGATTGTCCTTGTGCTGAAGTAAATAGGGGCTTGTTTCCTTTGCCAATCGATTGCTCATATCTTCACCTCCGTTATCCTTTTTATTTTCGGCATTTCTAAAGTGATCTATACGAGATTTTGACAGGTATGTAAGATTCGAAAATTACAAATACTATTCCTATCACAAATCGGAGGTAAAAAAGATGACGAAAGGCGAAATGCCGGTTGGCTTTACTATGGCGCTTGCGATGAATCCCGAAGCTATGCAGAAGTTTGGGGCGCTCAGCGAGGAAGAAAAACGAAAGATCATAGATGGAACACACTCTGTAAAAAGCAGAGATGAGATGCACCGATATGTAAACGATCTTGTATCCAATAAGAAAACCGATACCAAGGCATAAACCGTGGTATCGGCTATTTTCATTTCTTGCTGTTAAAGTTGGGATACTCAAATAAAACAAATAATCCGAACGCTTCTCCAAGTAAGAGAATGTTCGGATTATTTTCATGTGGTCGGAGTGACAGGATTCGAACCTGCGGCATCGACGTCCCAAA
>JAZNII010000020.1:0-38096 GCA_045577415.1 Eubacteriales bacterium | reverse complement strand
TCTTGTCGAAGATCAATATTCCGCAATCGGTATAATTTTGTCCGAATTCATAGCCCTCTACCGCCATCAGCTCTCGCAATATAGACGCTCCCTCGTGACCGAGGTCTCCTGTGACGATAAGGTCATAATCCTGCGGCTTTGTGCCGCTCTCGGCAAAATAGCGGCACAAGGTGTCGCATATAGCGGGTGCCATCGCCGCGCCCATATTGTTGGCGTCGTTTATCCCCTTTTCTATGACTCTCCCGGGCATTCCCGCGCGGATCTTGACCTTTCCCGCGTCACCGTCGCCGATAATAAACGCTCCCGAGCCTGTTACCGTCCACTGAGAGGTGGGCGTTCTCTGTCCGCCGTACTCGATAGGCGTGCGGTACTGACGCTCCGCCGAGCAGTTATGAGAGCTTGTAACCGCGGCGCAACGCTCGAATATCTTGTGAGTGGTCATCGTCGCCGCCAGCATCATCCCCTCGCCTGCGGTCGAGCATGCGCCGTATATGCCGAAATAAGGCACCATGCACCCAAGAAGTCCGTAGGACGAGCCGACGCACTGATTGAGAAGATCTCCCGCAAAAAGCGCGCCGATATCCTCAAAGCCAAGTCCTGCCTTTTTCAGCGCCACATTGAAGGCAAGACGCTGCATCTCGCTTTCCGCCTTCTCCCATGTTTCCATGCCGAAGCGGTCGTCGGTATCGTGTATGTCGAAAAGCGACCCCAGAGGGCCTTCAAATTCCTTTTTGCCCACGGCGTTTCCCGTGGATATAACGCTTGCGTCAAGCTCAATTATTCCTTTTGCCATTTTAAGCTCCATTTGATCAGATTTTGTACTTATTATCTGTCATAATTGCGAGATTATGCAAAAAGCTCTTGAAATTTGGACATTATTATGATATACTAATAACAGAAATCTTCTTTATCGGAGGTCAAAATGCTATCCTCTCACAAAAAACAGTATCATATAAACATAGCCGAGGACGAGATCGGCAAATACTGCATCCTCCCAGGCGACCCCGCTCGGTGCGAGAAGATCGCCGCTTACTTTGACGAGCCTTACAAGGTTTCGCAGAACCGCGAGTACTGTATATGGAACGGCAAATTGCACGGTGAGACGGTAACGGTCTGCTCCACGGGCATCGGAGGTCCATCGGCGGCTATCGCTATGGAGGAGCTTGTTATGTGCGGCGCTCACACCTTTATCCGAGTTGGAACGTGCGGTGGCATTGATCTCTCCGTCAAGGCGGGAGACGCGGTGATCGCAAGCGGAGCGGTGAGACAGGACGGAACGTCGCGAGAGTATGCGCCTATCGAGTTCCCCGCGGTCAGCGACCCCGACGTTATGCTCGCTCTAAGGGAAGCTGCTCTTGAGCTTGGTGCATCTTATCACACGGGTGTGGTTCAGGCGAAGGACTCATTCTACGGTCAGCACTCTCCAAAGAGGATGCCAACCGCGGGCGATCTCCTCGAAAAATGGGAGGCTTGGAAGCGTCTTGGCGTTCTTGCCAGCGAAATGGAATCGGGAACGCTCTTTACCGTCGCAAGCTACCTGCGAGTTCATTGCGGTGCGGTCTTTTCGGTGGTCTGGAATCAAGAGAGAGCCGACGCAGGACTTGACAATGATGCCGACGAGCATCACGATACCGATCTTGCCATAAGGATCGGTATTGAGGCGTTGAAAAAGCTGATTATTGCCGACAGAGGTAAAAAATGAAAAGGAATGACAAGATAATAGTAAACAAGGACGGCGAGTTTTACGAATGTACCATCCTTACCTATAAAAAGGAAAAGAAAAAGAGAGACGTAGGACGCGCCATATACAACGTTCTCAACACCGCTGAGATAGTTGCCGTCAAGCTGGCGCAGATAAATCAGGTTGTCAAGAGATATGAGAAAATGAAGAAAAAGAAGCTGAAGAAATTCGGCAAGGTAGACAAAAAGACGGGAACGCTTATCCTCAAGGGAGTAAAGCGTCAAAAAGCCGCTCCTGCGCTTAAGCGCTACAAGAACGGCTAAAAATAACATTATACAACAAAGAAAACACCTTTGTGTTTCTGCAACAATGCAGATCTGCAAAGGTGTTTTTCATATTATTTAACAAAGATCAAAATATCCTCGACGGTCTCGGCAATATAGGTCGCGCACGCCTCTGTCAGCTCGGCTCTGTCGCCGTAGCCGTAAAGCACTCCGAGAGAATCAAGACCGTTGAGCTTAGCTCCCGTCACGTCCTGCTCGCGGTCGCCTATCATCAAGGCGCGTGAAGGATCATCTATCCCCGACATCTCAAGGGCGTAGCGGATAACGTCCGCCTTTTTGTTTCTTGACTCGTCCATGCTGGCTCCCGCAACGAACTCAAAATACTTGGCAAGATCAAAGTGGTCAAGTATCTGCTTTGCGAATTTTTCGGGCTTTGAGGTCGCCAGAATAAGGGTCTTGCCCGATTTTTTCAGCGTCCCCAGCAGTTCGGGAATACCCTCGTAGACCTTATTTTCAAAAATTCCTCTGTCGCGGAAATACTCTCTGTAATACTCCACGCTTTTAATAGCATCCCCCTCGGAAAATCCGTAATACTTTTTAAAGGATGCCGAAAGGGGCGGACCTATGAAGCAATACAGGTCGCGTTTGTCGCTGACCTCTATTCCCCACTTTCCCAGAGCGTAGGAGACCGAATTAGTAATACCCTCGCCGGGGTCGGTCAGCGTTCCGTCAAGGTCAAAGAGTAAAAAGTCGTAATTTTTCATTATATTTTAGCCTTTTTGATGCGTTTTTTCATTTTCAAAATGTCACGCACCATCTTGAAAGAGTCGCGAAGGACGTTGACCGAGCTTTCACGGTGATTGATTATCTTAACGGGCATTTCGACGATCTTCATGCCGAAGCGGTTTGCCCAGAGGATGCACTCGAAGTCAAAGGCGAAGCGGTCGACCTCGCAACGTGAAAATATCTCCTTTGTTGCTTTACCCGTAAATGCCTTGCAGCCGCATTGAGAGTCGGAAAGTCTGAAGCCGCCCACTATCGACAAAACCTTTATATAGATCTTGCTGGCAAGCTTACGGATAGGGGTATAGCCCTCGTAGCCGTCCTCGGAAAGGTTACGGGAGCCGATAACCATATCCGCTTCGGGATTTGCCGCAAAGGTATCGGCAACTCTTTTAATAACATCGCATCCGTATGCAAGGTCTGCATCGGTAAACATGACGATATCGCCCTCAGAGGCAAGCATAGCGGTTCTTACGGCATATCCCTTTCCTCTGTTGACCTCGTAGCCGACAACGCGGACGCGGGGTAGACACATTTTCTCTACCAGCTTGTCGCAGCCGTCCTTCGAGCCGTCGTTTGAGAAGATTATCTCGTAATCCTCAAAATTCGCCGACATATAATCCGAAAGGGTCTGTGCCGTCTCCTTGATTATTGAGCTTTCGTTATACATGGGTATGCAAAGTGAAAATTTCATTTTAGTCGATCCTTTTATCAGTTGCTATTTTTGTAAATGTTGATTTCAAATTCGATCTCGGTCTCGATAGAGTCAAGAGATGCCAGTTTTTCTTTATCCGCCTCGCTCGTTCGCCAATAGTATGGCGTCATGGAAAAGAGCGCGTCGATATTGTCTTTACCGTCAACTCGTATGTTGTGGGCGGAGGTCACATAACCAAGATGCTCCATGCTTTTGGGTAGATCGGCGCGCTGACCGTTCTCATAAACGTCGTCGTATATGACTTTTTTTAGTCCCATCAAATGGTTTTTGCCCGCTCCGACAACGAAAAGCAGGCCTCCGTCACAAAGAACACGCTTGTATTCATCCTCGGCGCAGGGAGCGAATATGTTGGTAACGACATCGGCGCATCCGCTCTGCAGAGGCAGCTCGAAAACGCTTGCGGTTGCAAAAATCAGATCGTTTATGCCGTCCTTTTTCGCTTGCTTTGCTCCTGCCGCGCAGGCAAACTTTGAAAGGTCAAATCCCACGGTTTTGTCTGAAACCTCCGAGAGCATAGAGGTGTAATACCCCTCTCCGCACCCTGCGTCTATCAGTACTCCACACTCGGGAGCATATTTAGCCACCGCGTCACAAATTGCCTCTGCGGCCGGACGGTAACAATCGGTCGATCTCAAAAAGGCTTTTCTCGCCGCAACTGCGGATTTGGAGTCTCCTCCCGTCACACCGAAGCTGAGGTAGCCGTCGGCTGAAAAATCAAAGCTGTGGTTCTTCCCTTTTTGATTGGAGCCGTCACATTTCGCGCTTTTACCGTCATCGGTCACACTCATCTTGCCACCGCAGACGGGGCATTTGAATATGGCGCTGATTATATCATTCATTCTGTCTTACCTCTCAAGCGTTAAGATCGCGCACTCTATTATTTTACCGTAATTGTCACAAAATTGCAATAGCGCCGACAAAAAATCTTGCTTTTTTTATTTTTATTCCGAAATTTTTTCGTCGGTGTCAGTATTTGCGTCGTAAATAGCGTCAAGCTCAAAATAGAAGGTGCTTCCGACCCCTACCGTGCTTTCTACTCCGTAGAGAGCTCCGTGGGATTCAAGGATACCCTTGACGATCGAAAGTCCCAGACCCGTACCTACCACGGCACGCTTATGAACCTTGTCCACCTTGTAGTATCTCTCCCAGATATAGGGCAGATCCTCATCGGCAATTCCCTCGCCTGTATCGGTGACCGAAATTCTCACTCTGCCGTCCGTGACGGTCTGCACAATGGTCACCGTCTTATCCTCGCCCGTGTAGTTGAGTGCGTTATTGACAAGGTTGTATACTACCTGCAATATCATGGTTCTGTCTGCCTTGACGCAAACGCTCTGATCCGCCATAAAGTTTATCACGTATTTCTGGTCGGTCAGCTTTTTATATCTCGTAAGCACCGCCGCCACCGTCTCGGTAAGCTCGAACACCTCGATCTCGGGCTTTCTCGTACCTGCTCTTATTTTTGACAGATCAAGCACATCGTTTACAAGCTCGGTAAGTCTCTCGGTCTCGTCGATTATGACCTGAACGTTCTCGGGGGTGTTCTCATCGGGAAGGTCGCGCATTATCTCGCTATACCCCTTTATCATGGTCAGAGGGGTGCGGAGATCGTGGGAAATATTGGCTATAAGCTCCTTTTGGAGATCGTCGTTTTTCTGAAGCTCGCTTGCCGCAAAGTTGAGGGCATCGGCAAGCTCCTCCGCCTCTCTGTATCCGCCGCCATGAAACCTCGTGCCGTAGTCGCCCTTTGCCAATCTCTTTGCCGATTGACTCATCTTCTGCATAGGCATACATACCATTCGCGACATAGCCAGAGCCATTATCATAGCGCCCATTACAAGGATGCACATTATCCAGCCGAACTGACGCTGAAGTGTTGTGACCGTAACGTCAAGAGGCTGAAGCTCAACGTCCTGCATTATGACGTAGAATTCGCCGCTTTCCGCCTGCTTTACAGACACCATAATGGTGCTGTGCGCCCGCGCTTTTGTTCCCCGTCGGGTGTGAATATAAACGCCGCCGTTCTCCACCGCCATACGGTAGTATCGGTCCAAGCCGTCACCTATGTGGTGGATGGAACAGCCCATATTTACATCACTGTCTACCAATATCTCCGGTTCATTATCAGATATGCGGTAAACCCTGATACAGGTATCGGTCTCAACCGACCGCAGATACGCGATCTCGCAGAGCTGTTTTTCGTCCGAAAAGGACGCGCTTATATCTCTGTCGATCCTGTAAAGATCCTCAAGCTTTGCCTGCTCGTAAAACTGATTCAAAAGAACGATCTGAAACACCCATATCACCAGAAGTATCATGGTGACGAACAGTACAAGCGCGCCAAACAACCGCCACGATATACTCGATACGTAGCGGCCGTTTCTATTTGCTCTTGCTTTATTGTTTCTTGATTTTTTCATTTCGTCGGTCTTTCAGTCGCGTTTTATTTGGACTCGCCCTCAAATCGATAGCCCACTCCGCGCAACGTTACTATGTACTTGCTGTACTCTCCAAGGCTCTTGCGGAGCAGCTTCACGTGAGTGTCAAGGGTTCTGGCATCGCCGTAAAAATCGTAGCCCCAGACCTCGCTGATAAGCTTTTCACGGGATAGCGCCACGTTACGGTTTTCAAGCATATAGAAGAACAGATCGTACTCCTTGGGAGACATATCCACTCTCTCGCCTCTGACATAGACAAGTCTTGCGGTAATATCCACCCGAAGTCCGCCGCCGTCCATCTCGATAACCAGGTTGGGCGCTTTCTTTTCGTCTCCTCCGCGTCTGCTCATTCTCTTCATTATCGCCTCGATACGAAGCATAAGCTCCTTGGGCGAAAAGGGCTTTACGACGTAATCGTCTATTCCCAGCTCAAAGCCGTTTATCTTATCGTATTCTTCTCCCCTTGCCGAGAGCATGATGATGGGAGTATCGGCGACCTTGCGTATCTCACGGCATGCCGAAAAGCCGTCAAGCTCGGGCATCATGATGTCCATTATTATAACGTCGTATTTTCCCTTGCGGCAGAGTCTTACCGCTTCCATTCCGTCTCCCGCCTCGGTGACCGAATGTCCTTCAAACTCTGCGTATTTTTTTATGATAGAGCGTATTCTCGCTTCATCGTCAACTACCAATATCCGATACATATTCTGCACCTCTCTTTCACTTTTAAAGGGGTTCGCAAATCGATCATTCAAGAGCTACGCCCTCGGCGCCTCTCTCTCCAAGCGTGTAGGTAACGGTGACGTACCTGCCGCCGCGATTGACCTTAACCGTCAAGCTGTCCCCAACACTTTGGGCGCGCACGACCGCGTTAAAGCTTGATGAGGAGCTTATCTTAGATCCGTTTACCGATATAACGGTATCGCCGTATTGCAATTCATCAGTCAGCTTTGACTCCAGAATGACCACTCCCGTGTTGCTGATGCCGTACTTTGCGTATGCCGCGGGAAGATTCTCTACGGTAACGTCAAGCAGAATAAGACCGTGATCGGCAACTCCCTTGACGTAGCCGTAATTTATAAGATCCTCAATAATTCCGTGAGCGTAATCAACAGGAATAGCAAAGCCAAGTCCTTCAATATCGCTTCCCGCCATTTTGGCGTTGACCACGCCTACAAGCTCGCCCGCCATATTAAACAGTCCGCCGCCCGAGTTCCCGGGATTTATGGCGGCATTAGTCTGGAGCAGTACCATTTCGGTGCCGTCTACCGTGATAGTTCTTTCGGTGGCACTGATGATGCCCGTGGTAAGAGTGCCGCCCAGAGAGCCGAGGGGATTACCTAAAACGATAACGTCCTCGCCCACCACAAGGTCGCCGCTGCATCCCATTGGCGCTACGGTAAGCTCGTATCCGCTTGCGTCTATCTTAAGAACCGCAAGGTCTGCCGTCTCGTCGCTTCCCATCAAAGCAGCCTTAAATTCCTCGCCTGTGGTAAGTCTGACGGTAATGTTGGACGCTCCGTCCACAACGTGGTGATTGGTCACTATAAAGCCCTTGCCGTCCACGATCACTCCGCTTCCCGCGCCCTCGGAGACGTACTGACCCATCCATGCTCCGTTCCGCACCGTCTCCGTAGTTATTTCAACTACACTGTCAGCAACCGCATAATATACCTCGCTGACTGAATTATACGCCTGTCCCGCGCTGGTGATATTATCACCCTCGGACTTGTTTCCCTCGTTTTTTTCTATGGTTATCTCCTCGCGGTCGCCGTCAAGCTCGGGAGCATCTATAACTCCGTCGTTCTTCATTTGTTCCTCAAGCAAAATGTTACCTATATCTCCGAGATCGTAATAAAATCTTATAGTTCCGCAGGAGCTGAAAAGCAACGTGACCGCCATAAGCGCAGAAGTGATTAAAATTATATTTTTTGCGTTTTTCAAGGTCTGAGACACCTTTTTCACAAACAAACACCTCCATAGGATCATTATATGATTATATTATAATAAGAAAATGTGAACGTTTATTGAAGAACTCATAAAAAGTCACTGAAAAGTAGCCGCGCTTCTTGTTTTTATCTTGTTTTTATGCTATAATTATAGTAATGAACCGATTTTTTGAGGATGTTTTTATGATAGACAAGATATTGGCAGCTCTCCTTGAGCGAGGAATAACACTCGCCGCCCCAATTCCCCTAAAAAATTGCATATTAACACGCCCGCATAAGCTTTCAAGGGCGGGCTTTGACGCGGATGGCGAGCTGACGGCGATAATTTTCGCCATCCCCTATCTAACTCCCCACAAAGAAAGAAATCTTTCGGCTTACGCCGTATGCCGAGACTATCACGGCTATTTTTCCGAGCTTTTTTCCTCTCTGATCCCTGCTCTCTCTGAGCTTTATCCTGAAAACCGCTTTTGCGGCTTTGCCGACGATTCGCCTATCGACGAGCGTCGCGCCGCGGCATCGGCAGGGCTTGGTATCATCGGAGATAACGGTCTGCTGATAACCGAAAAATATTCCTCCTACGTCTTTTTGGGCGAGATCATCACAGATATTCCCACGGACGTCTCTCCCAAGCCGATCGAGCGTTGTCACGGCTGCGGAGAATGTAAAAGGGTCTGCCCCGCAAAAACTGGTCAATGCCTCTCCGCTCTGACCCAGAAAAAAGGGGAGTTTACGGCTGACGAGGAGAGGGCTATCGCCGAGGGCGGCTCGGTCTGGGGATGCGATCTCTGCCAAGAGGTCTGCCCTTACACGAGACAAGCCATAGAAAAGCAAACCATCTATACAAATATTGATTATTTCAAAAGCGAGCTTCTCCCTGTTCTGACTTTCCACGCGCTCGATTCAATGAGCGAAGACGACTTTTTCCGTCGCGCCTACTCTTGGAGAGGACGCGAGGTCATCGGCAGAAATCTGAAAATTTTTGAGGACACATCAAAATCTGACAAATAAAAGGATACGCTATGCTGAATTTTATTCTCGGCCGTCCCGGAGGCGGCAAGACCTCCTACATAATTGAAGAAATACGGAAAAAGGTAGCATTGGGTGAAAAATGCCTTTTGCTGGTTCCCGAGCAGCAGACGTTTGTCAGCGAATCCATGCTTGCCGACCTTCCACCATCCTCGGCACTCTGCTTTGAGGTGGTCACCTTTTCGCGTCTCGCCGCCAAGGTGTTTGGCGAGTACGGCGGCCTTATCGACTCCGCCGCCTCGGGCGGAGCGAGAAATCTCGTAATGTGGCAGTGCCTGCGTGAGATCTCCTCCGATCTTCTTGAATACAACGACGTAAAGACCGACCTTTCATTCTGCTCGATGATGCTCTCCACCGTTGACGAGCTTCACGCCTGCGGTATCACTCCCGAGGAGTGCGAGAGGGCGGCAAAAGACTGCTCCGACGAGGCTCTTTCCAAAAAGCTCCTTGATGTCGCATTGATATACGCTAACTTTGAACGCGTTCTGTCCGACCGCATTGGCGAGGGTGCGGCGGCGGCCGAAAACAGACTTTTCCGACTTGCCTCTCTGCTTCGCGAACACGATTATTTTAAAGGCTACCATATTTTCGTAGATTCCTTTACAAGCTTCACGGGCGAGGAGCATGCCGTTCTATACGAGCTTGCCGCTCAGGCTGACGGACTTACCATATCTCTCTGCCGCGATGCCAACATGAAAAATATGCCTCACACCGTGGGTGTTGACGACACCTACCGCCGCTTTAAGCGTTTCGCCTCCGAAAAGGGGCTTGAAACTAATACCGTCACCGTCGACCGAGGAAACTGTGGCAAGAACGCCGCTCTCTCGGCGCTTGAGCGCGGTCTTTGGGATTTCTCGCTCACGTCGGATACCATTCCCGACGTCTCCGAGGACGATCTACGCTCCATCGAATCATTCGTCTGCAAAAATGAATACGACGAGATAAATCTTGCCGCTCTGAAGATACTTCAAGCTTACAGAGAGGGCGTAAAATTTTCTGAAATGGCGGTCATTCTCCGCGACGCCGAAAGCCGTAAGGGACTTATGGAAGCGGTCTTTGAGCGAATGGGTATTCCCTACTTCCTCTCCGAGCGCACCGACCTTTCAGCCACCGCCGCCGCAAGACTTATCTTCTCCGCTCTCCGTTGCGTTATATACAATTTCCGCTCCTCCGACGTCATAACCCTGCTCAAAACAGGGCTTTGCGGTATTGACGAGGGCGAGGCAGACCTTTTTGAGGACTACCTTTACACATGGAGCATTTCAGGATCAAAATTCCTTGAGGACGCGTGGAGCATGAATCCCGACGGCTACACCGCCGACAAGCCTCGCGGTCGCTCTCTTGAAATTCTTCAAGGGGCAAACCGTGTGCGATCAAAGCTTATCCCTCCTCTCGTCCGTTTGCGCGGAAAATTCTCCGCGGCAAAGGGAGACACCCTTATGAACTGCCGCGCGATATACGAATATCTCACCGAGATCGGACTTTCCGATTCCCTCTGCTCTCTTGCCGAGCTTGACGTGGCGTCGGGCAACTTCAGAAGCGCCGGTGAATGTCTCAGGATCTACGACAGCGTTATAAGCGCTCTTGGGCAGGTCTGCGCTATTCTCTCCGACACCCCCACCACCCCCGAGGAGCTGTCCTGCGCTATTGAGATCATGCTTCGCGGCAGTGATATGGGTTCGGTTCCCGCCACGGGCGAATACGTCACGGTCGGCTCTGCACCCACTCTGCGCGTTGAAAACGTCAAGATCGCAATAGTTTTAGGTCTTTGCGAGGGCGAATTCCCCAGAAGCTACTCGGATTCGGGCATATTCACCGAGGGCGACAAGGAAATAATGGAGGAGCTTTCCATCCCCCTTGTGTCCAGAGAGACGAGAGTTACATCCGACGAGCTTTTCTACGTCTATCGCGCTATGACCAAGCCCTCGGAAAAGCTGATCGTTTCCACCTGCTCATCCCATATCGGAGGAGGCTCGTGTACGCCCTCCACCGCATGGAACAGACTCTTTTTCCTCTTCCCAAAGCTCAAAAAATATCTTTTTGATCTTGATCTTATAAAAAAGATCGCCGATGCCGTAGGCGGAGACGAAGCCGAGAAAATATCCGACGAAGAGCTTTGTGAGATCGTATCAAAGGAAACCGGGGTCGCCGAACTGTCCGATGACGTCATGATCGATCCCTTACAGATAAAGCTGCTTTTCGGTGACAAGATATATCTGTCACAGACCAAAATATCAACCTTCGCAAGCTGCCCCTATCAATATTGGTGCCGCTACGTCCTCGCCCTGCGCGAGAAAAAGGTAGGAGCGGTCAGCTACGACAGCTCGGGAACTATCGTTCACTACGTTATGGAGAAGCTTGTATCCGACCTCAAGCAGAGCGACGGCTCGCTTTCCCGTCCCGATGACGAGACCGTGGTAAAGCTTGTCAGCACTTACGTTGATCAGTATATAGCATCCATCGGATGCCCTCTGCCTCCCTCTATGATGTATACCTTTTCGCGACTTCGCGATCTTGCCCTCATTATGGCAAAAAGCGTGCTTGACGAGTTTTCGGACTCCTCCTTCAAAATACTCTCTCAGGAGCTTCGCATCTCCGAGAGCCGAGAGGGCGCGCTGAAGCCTCTTGAAATAAGCGTGGACGACACCGCCGACTCGCCAAAGATAATCCTTGGCGGAATCATCGACCGCATTGACTTTTTCGACGGAGAGGATCGCAGATACCTTAGAGTGGTGGACTACAAAACCGGCAGCCACCCATTTGACATAGAGGGACTTGAAAGCGGCAACGACGTTCAGCTCCCCGCCTATCTCTTTACCGCTGCCCTTGAAGAAAACAAGGAGCTTATCGGCGGCGAAAAGGAGATATTCCCCGCATCGGCGCTCTTTCTCTCGGCAAACGAGTCGGGCGGTAAGGTATCACCCGAGCGAAGCGGATTTATTCTTGACAACATCGACGTTCTCTCTGCCGCAAGCGGCGAGCTTGACAAGAGCATTCTTGCGGGCATTGAGGTAGACCGCGGCACGGGAACAGTTAAGAAAGGCAACGCCGTCAGCGAGGACGGAATCCGTGACATCGACCGCGTTCTCCGTGAGTCGATAGCAAGCACCGGCAGAAGCATTTTTGAGGGACGCGCTCCCCGAACCCCCTCGCCCAAAGCCTGCAAATACTGTTTTTTGCGCGCAAGTTGTCCAAAAGCAGCTAAAAATACAGATTATTGATATTACGTCAGAAAGGAACGGTCTAAAATGGCATTTACAAAAGCACAAACGGACGCTATGACCGCACGCGGCAGGTCTCTGCTCGTCAGCGCGGCGGCAGGCTCGGGTAAGACCTTCACGCTGACGCGAAGGATTATCGACTCTATAATAGCCGACGAAAACAAATCTATCGGGCGCATGCTCATAGTTACATTTACCAGAAGCGCGGCGGGAGAGCTGAAAAAGAAGATCTCGGACGCTCTCACCGAGGCTATCGCCGCCCATCCCGACAACAAGCACCTGCAAGAGGAGCTTTTGAAGCTCGGAAGCGCGCATATCAGCACCATTGACTCATTTTTCTCTGCTCCCGTCAAGGCGAACTTTGAAAAGCTTGGTCTGCCCGCGTCTATACGTCTTGCCGACGAAGCCGAGCTTGCGTCCGTCCGTGAAGCCATATTCAAGGAGACGCTTGAACTATTTTTCTCCGAGCGTTCGGGCATTTCCGAGGGAGAGCTGGCGGAGGTGGGACACCGCTCGGTCTACACCGACCTATTGAGCCTCATAACCGGCATCCGCGACACCTCGGGAATCATCCCTACCCTTTTGGAGTTCTATAAAAAGACTCTTTCCGTCCCGGACGGAGTGGAGATACTGAAAAAGAGCGCGGAGCGCCTACACGAGTCTTCCGATCTCGACTTTTTTGAGACCCTTGAGGGCAAGATAATTTTAAAAGATACGCGAGACCTGCTGGTGGGAGCTTCTTCACAGCTTGATTTTGTCCGCGAGCAGTTAGAGGAGATAGCGGACGGCGCTATAAGCGCAGATCCCTCGTCCCCTCCCGCCTTCGCTTTGGCTCTCAAGGGTAAGATCATCCCGACCCTATCAGAAGATGCCGAGCTTTGCAATCACGTGTACTATAAGCTCTCCGAAAGCTACGGCGCTTTTCGTGACGCAATTCAAGAGCTTAAATTCAAAAATTATCCCTCGCTCAAGGGAGATAATTTCAGCAGCTACTCGGACGTTACGAAAAACACTCGCACAAAGCTTCTCGCGCCCATCAAAAATCTGAAAAAGAATCCCTTCTGTTATTCCCCCGAGCAGATCTCGGCGCATTTTCTCGCCTCGGCGGAGGCGTGCGAGCTGCTTTACGGTCTGCTTTCCGAGTTTGACCGTCGCTATTCGGCGGAAAAGTTCGCCCGTGGCGTCTGCGAATTTTCCGACATGCCGAAATTCGTCCTCAAACTGCTCCAAAATCCAGACGGCACGCCCACCGAGCTTGCCATCTCTATGTCAAAGCAGTACGACGAGGTATATATCGACGAGTATCAGGACGTCAACGCTATTCAGGACAGGATCTTCGAGCTTATCGGCGGCAACCGTCGATTTATGGTTGGCGACATCAAGCAGAGCATTTACTGCTTCCGTGACGCAGAGCCGTCGATCTTTGCCTCCTACCGCGCGAAATTCCCTCAATACGACTCCGAAAATCCCGAAGAGTTACCCGAAAGCGGCGGAAGCTCCATATTTATGTCTGAAAACTTCCGTTGCGACAGAGGTATAGTTGACTTTGTCAACCTCGTCTGCGACAAGATATTCTTTTCCTTTGCCGACAGCATCGGTTACGACAAAGAAAACGATATGCTTCGCTTTGGCAAGATCTCTCCCAATTTCGATCCTCCCAAGAAGGTCAAGATCAATCTGATCGAGCCTGCCGAGGAGATCGAGGATGATGACGTCGACACCGAGGACGCGTATGATTCAGATGAGAACGAAGATAAGCTCTACGACGAGGCGGTGATCTGCGCCAACGAGATCGCGAGGCTCATACGCGACAAAAACGAGAAAAACGCCGACGGAAGCTCTGTTCGCGCAGGAGATATTGCAATTCTCGTCCGCGGTCACAAGCAGATAGCGCCTCTCACGGAGGCACTCGCAAAAATCGGCATAAAGTACGTCACTAACGCTAAAAACGAGCTGCTTCAAGGCAACGAAATGAAGCTTCTGCTCGATATACTTACCGTCATCGACAATCCAAGAGACGACATTCCTCTCTGCCGCGCTCTTACGGCGGCTCTGCCACTTTATTCCCCCGTTCTCACTCTCGACGAGGTGATACGGATAAGAGATGGCAACGACGAAAAGCACTCGCTCTACGACGCAATGGTTGAATACGCAAAAGGCGGTAAAAATGAGTCTCTTGCAAAGAAGTGTCAAGAGCTTGCGTCCCTGCTTAACAGATTGCGAAAGCTCTCAGGCCGCGTCTGTGCAGACAAGCTTCTCCGAACCCTTTCGGGCTGCGAGATATTCGCGGACCTCTGCTCCTCTGACTCCTTTACCTATCTTTACAGCACCGCCTGCAAATATTCACGCGGCGCGTGGAACGGACTGTATAGCTTCGTCACATATTTCAAAAGTCTTATGGAAAAAGGAGATTCCAACTCCGACCCTATAAAGGCGCATGAGGACGAGGTCACCATAATCACAATGCATCAGTCCAAGGGTCTTGAATACAAGGTCTGCTATCTTTTCGGTCTTGGCAAGCAGATGAACTTCCGTTCTCTGTCAAGTCCTCTCATCTTCAACCGCGAGCTGGGTATTTCTCTGAAGCTCCCCGCTCCCGAGGACGAAAGCGCCGACGTTTATTCACGAACACACATAAAGCGTGAGGAAAATGCTCTTTGGAAAGCGGCCCAGATCCTCTCCAAGAACAAGATGCTTGAGGAGGAGGCGAGAATATTTTACGTTGCTATGACACGAGCCAAAGAAAGGCTTTATCTCAGCGCGACGCTCTCAAAGAGCTACGGGGAGATCAAAGAAGCTCTCGCCTTTAACAGCCGCGATTTTATAAACGAGATCAAGAACGGCAAGAGCTATATTTGGTGGACTCTTATCTCCCTTACCCTGTTCAAGGACACAGAAGACCTATATGAGCTTAATACCTTCAAAAGAGGTTCTATACCTCCGCTTGCAGACAGGATTACCCGTGAGGACGTAGAATCCTCCGCTTACGGAATCACCGAGGAGGACAAGGATTTTGCCAAGATACTGCTCTTCCCTCACGGCGAGACCGACGAGGAAAAGCTACTCTCGGCTATTCCCGCAAAGGTTGCGGCGTCCAAGGTGTCTGACAGGATGCTTGACGAAAGCGTTTTCATCCCTATCCCCTCGGGAGATCTATTTGGCGATAGCAACGAGGACAGAGGCGAGATTTCTCCCGACAGCGCCGAAAAGATCAGAAGCCGCATCGACCTTATGCGGTCTAAAAACACCACCTTCGACGATCTTCTTGAAATAAACAAGAAGCCTACCGCCGCCGAAAAAGGAAGCGCGGCGCATCAGATACTTCAGTTCTGCGATTACTCTAATGTGCTTCAAAACGGACTTGACCGCGAGATCGAGCGTCTTTGTGACCGTCGCTTTATCACCCGACGCGTCGCTGATATAGTTGAAAGAGGTCAGCTTGGAAAATTCTTTGAAAGCGAGCTTTTCAAAGCCGTTCAATCAGCATGCAATATAAGACGCGAATTTCATTTTGGAATGTTCCGTTCTGCCGCCGATTTCACAAAAAAGGATGAGATCAAGGCGCTTTTAGGCGACAAAAAGATCTTCGTTCAGGGTTCTATCGACCTACTGATCGAGACGCGCGACGGAGAGATAATTCTTTGCGATTACAAGACCGACCGCATCTCACCCGAAGAGAGGGACGACCGTGAGCAACTCGTCGCGAATATGCGTGTGAGGCACAAAGATCAGCTTGACGAATATCGCTTTGCCGTAAAAGAAATTTTTGGCAAAGAACCGTCAAAAACTTATATTTATTCCATCCCTCTCGGCGAAGTAATTGAAATTTAACTAAACCCAAAACAGGCGACCTTACGGTCGCCTGTTTTGAGTAGTAATAAAATTTTCAGTGATATTCCGACTGTTTCGACACAACGTTAGCACTGCTCCCCACAAAAGGTCGCCACTGTAGGACGGACGCCGTCGGGCTTAAGACCGTAGGTCGCCGAATGACCGAGTGACGCCTCGATACGCAAAAGTCTGTTATACTTCGCCACTCGGTCGCTTCGGCAGGGCGCGCCCGACTTGATAAAGGGCGCGCTAAGCCCGACGGCGAGATCGGCAATAGTCGTATCCTCGGTCTCCCCCGAGCGGTGGGACATAATATAAGAATATCCCGCGCTTGCGGCAAGATTTGTCACCGAGATCACCTCGGAGAGCGTTCCTATCTGATTGGGTTTCACTAAAATAGCGTTTGCCGCGCCCATATCAATTCCCTTTTTCAACCTCGTGGGATTGGTTACGAAAAAGTCGTCGCCCACAAGCATAACGCTGTCTCCGAGAGAGTCGGTTATCTGCTTCCAACCCTCAAAATCGCGCTGGTCAAGGGGGTCTTCAATAGAAATTATGGGATACTCACGCACGAGCGAGGTGTAATATCCGATAAGCTCGGCTCTTTCCATCTCGGTCTTACGCTTGGGGAGCTTGTAGCTCTCGCTCCTCTCGTCATACCACTCCGAGGATGCCACGTCAAGCGCCAGCTTCACCGTATCGGTGTCATATCCCGCCGCCTTGATAGCCGAGATTATTAGCTCGATAGCGCGCTCGTCCGAGTCAAGGCTGGGAGCAAATCCCCCCTCGTCACCAACCGCCGTGGAAAGTCCCTTTTCACCCAAAAGCTTGCCAAGAGCGTGATATATCTCGCTACCCATTCGAAGCGCGTCGGCAAAGGACGGCGCACCTACGGGAACGATCATAAACTCCTGTATCTCCACGTTGTTAGACGCGTGAGCGCCGCCGTTGAGAATATTCATCATCGGAATCGGCAGTCTGACCGCTCTTGCGCCTCCTATCCATCGGAAAAGCGGTATTCCGTAAGCTCCCGCGCAAGCGCGAGCGGTAGCAAGCGACACCGCAAGCATAGCATTAGCGCCCAGCTTTGATTTATTATCGGTTCCGTCAAGCTTTATCATAAGACGGTCAATGACCGACTGATCTGAGGCGTAGCATCCCACAAGCTCGGGCGAGATCGAGCGGCAGATATTACCCACCGCCTCAAGCACTCCCTTGCCGCCGTATCTGCGATTGTCAAGGTCTCTTTTCTCGTGCGCTTCATATATTCCCGTGGACGCTCCCGACGGCACCGACGCCACGCCGATAGTTCCGTCAGACAGCACGACGGTAGCCTCCACGGTTGGATTTCCTCTCGAATCAAGTATCTCCCGTCCATTACATTTGACGATCTGCGGTTTTATCATAAATCTGTTCCTTCCTTGCTTTAATTATAGTAAGATTATTATTCGTCCGGGCGCTACCGTATATGCGTGACCGACAAAAAAAGCTTGCTTCGAAAATTCGAAGCAAGCTTTTTAGCCGTTCATTATTTTAAGAAGCTCGCATTTAAGAGAGCCTATAAATCCGATGTCGCCAAAGCAGATAACTCCTCTGCCCGAGCGCATAAGCGCAAAGATCTCCTTTGCCATGGCTTTTACCGTATCGTAAAGCCTTACAGGATGCGTATCAGAGATAGTATTTTGGCCATCCGGTGAATACATCAGCATCTCCGACATCTCTCGGTCAAAGATTTCCGCCGCGGAGAGTGCCGAGGGTGAGACGCATACCGTCAAGCTATCAAGGGCATCCTCGCCCCAAAGCTCCTGCGCCGTCCTCTTGACCAGCGCCGCCTCCTCGGCAACGGTTGCGGTATCAAGTATCAATTTCGGGGAGAGCGAGAGCATATCGAAGCATCCCGTGGACGTGACGGTTGAAAGTCCCGATGAAATACAACTCCAAGGCATTCTTACTCCGCCGCGTCGAAGCGCCAAAGCCGCTTCTATGACCGTAATAGCGCAATCGCGGAGCATATATGAGGGATTTTTCAGAGTAAAGCCCTCTCGTCCGACGTAAGTAAAGGACAGGCTTCGGGAGCTGATCTCGGTCACCTCAAATTGAGCCTTCACGGGAATATAAAGCCTTGCTCCGCTTATGGCGCAAGCGTTTGAAATAGTATTGTAGATCTCGCTTTTCTGGTTGCCGCTGACCACCTCGCGAGTTCCTCTGCGGATGGCATCGCAAAGACGCCTTACCTTACCCGCCGCGTTTGCGCAATCGTAGACGGTAGGCATAACTATAAGCTCGTAAGGCGCGCAGATGGCATCAAGAGTAAAGTCGCTATCCGAAAGTCCTTCCAATATAACATACTCACAGCCGTTCATCTTGCAGAGCAGCAGTCCGAGAACGAAGGTCGTCTCCTCTCTCATATAAGGCGTATCGGGAGACCTTTTCACTGCGCTTTTAAGCTCCTCCACTGCACCGTTATAGTCCTCGATAGCTGGCATCTCACCGTCGACAAAGACCGAGGCTCTCGAATCAAATCCGTATGCCGAGGTTATTCTTCCCACCTTGTGTCCCGCAGAGATCATCACCGACTCAAGCATGACCGCAGAGGCGTGTCCTGCTCCGCAAGCGGGCAGACAGATGCAACGCATACCAATATTTACCCTTCCCAGACTCTCGCAAAGCTCCAACGCTCTCTTTTGCGAGATGTCGGAAAGGCTTTTTGCCGTCGGGAAGCTATTCATATACTTCAATGAATTTGAATACTTCATTATTACAAAATTTCCTTCATTATCAAGACGCTATCGGGTCTCACCGTCACTCTGCCCACATATTCCGCGCCGCTGATAAGATCAACATAGCGCGAATTTTCGGGAATCGCAAAGCTGAATTCGCCTCCGCGATTGGCGGCGACGATAACTCGGCTCTCGTCCTTCTCGCGGACGAAAACGATGGCATTCTCTGTGTGCTTGACAACGTAAAAATCTCCGCCGTCAAACGCATTTTCATATTTTCTTATTCTGCCGAGGGTGCGGTAAAAATCCAACAACTCGGCTCTCCAACTCTCGCCCGCAAGATGCCAAGGCATCGGCATACGGCAGAATGGATCACCGTAGCCCTCAAGTCCGATCTCGTCGCCGTAGTAGACCGAGGGGATACCGTAGGCGGTGAACTGAAGTGCCGCCGCGATCTTCAGCATATCTACTCCATGCTCTCTCTGACTTTTCGTCAGCTTTTTCTTTGCCTTTTGAGAGTTTTCAAGTAACTCGTCATCCTCGTCGCGACCAAGCACAGTCAGTATTCGCTCGGTGTCGTGAGTGCCGAGAAGATTCATCAGCTTGTGAGAAACACAAGGTGGGTAGGATGAATATATCTCTGTAAGCGTATTGTAAAGTGTCTCCCCGTCGCCCCACATACAGAAATAGACGATAGCATTTTTCAGAGGATAGTTCATAACGCTGTCAAGCTGCTTTCCTCTGAAATAGCGGCGTCTTTTTCCGTAAGCCACCTTGTCGGCGGCATTTTCCCAGACCTCGCCTATAATAACAGCTTGTCCGTCGCTTGCTTTTTTAGCAGAGGTGCGAAGCTCGTCTAAAAATTCGTCGCAAAGCTCGTCGGCGACGTCAATACGCCATCCCGCGATGCCACGGTCAATGTATTTTTGAATTATACCGCCCTCGCCCGTAAAATAGCGACGACAGGCTTCGCTTTCATGATTTAATTTAGGAAGAATATCTATTCCCCACCAGGATTCGTAGTCGTTCGGATAATTCTTGAAGTGATACCAATCACGGTATGGCGACGCGGGATCAAGATAAGCTCCACCGCCACCTTGCTTGCCGTATTTGTTGAAATAAATACTGTCGTCGCCCGTGTGGTTGAAAACACCGTCAAGGATGATGCCGATGCCACGCTCTCTCGCCTTGGCAATAAGCTCGTCAAGCGCCTCGTCACCGCCAAACATCTCGTCTACCCTCTCGTAGTTGCCCGTATCGTACTTGTGATTACTGTAAGCCTCAAATATAGGACAGAGGTAGATATAGGTCACGCCGAGAGATTCGAGATAGTCGAGCTTCTCGATAACGCCCCAGAGATTTCCGCCAAAAAACATATTGTTTTCAAGGGGTGCGCCGGGATATGCGGCATATTGAGGGATACCGTTTTCCCAGTCACGGTTAAGAATAACGTCCTCACGGACGGGGAGGTTTTTCACCTGCTCACTCTCACCCTTAAAAAATCTGTCGGTAAATATTTGATACATCACTCCGCGACCAAATTCCTCGGGGGTCACAAAATCCTTCTCGTAGACAAGCAGACGGAAACGGAAGCCCGGCTTTTCCTCAAGATAAAAGTCCTTATTGTTGTAGGTGTCCGTGAAAAGAGTGTGATCGCCTCGAAGAAGTAAAAATTCATAATAGAAAAGTCCCTCTCCCGACTCTCCGCAAAGCTCGGCAGTGTCGAGGGAGATGCAGTAAACATCGTGAGTATTGTCGGAGCGGCAAAAATCAAGAGGGGTGTCCACATCCCTCTCGCCGTCGCGGCAGAGACGCAAAACCGCTCCCGACGCACCCAGGCGGCGGGAGACAGTAAGTTCAATATTTATAACGGTTCCACAAGGCAGAGCGCCCAAGTGGGAAATATCCTCGTTGCCAGCGAACTTGTGGATCTGTACGTCGCAGGCAGGGTCTGTGTCAAAATATAATTTCGGGAGCATTGTATTCCCCTTTAAAACCAAAAATTGAAAACCGCAAGGCGGTTTTCTTCCTTAACTTTTGCCTCTTGTGGCAAAAATATCACGCCGCGAAGCGACATATCACTGCGACCTTGCCCAATAAGGGCAAAGTCGCAATATCACGCAACGGCTGTTCCGTTGCATATTATTTCACAGGTTTCAAGTTCCAGAACTTCTGCGCATACTCATCAATAGACCTGTCTGCGGCAAAGAAGCCTGCGGCAGAGGTATTAAGCAGAGACATTCTCGTCCATCTCTCTCTGTCGGAGTATGCCTTTATCATTTCCTCGTGGGTCTTTCTGTAAGACTCGAAATCGGCAAGGCACATATAGGGGTCTGCCACGCCGTGACCCGTCAGGAGATAGGTTGCGATGTCGGCAAAGCTCTCGCCCGCAAAGCCGATAGTCAGGAACGTGATTATGCGGCGAAGTCTCTCGTTGCCAGCGTAGAAGTCAGCGCTTCTGTAACCCTGAAGCCAGAGTCTTTCAACCTCGTCTGCCTTGAGACCGAAGATATACATATTCTCCTCGCCAACCGCGTCAAGCATCTCGACGTTAGCGCCGTCAAGAGTACCTATGGTAATAGCGCCGTTGATCATAAGCTTCATACAGCCCGTACCGCTCGCCTCTTTACCCGCAAGGGAGATCTGCTCGGAAACGTCTGCCGAGGGGATAAGGATCTCAGCGGTGCTGACGTCGTAGTTCTCAAGGAATACGACCTTAAGCTTTTCGCGGATCTTGGGATTCTGCTCGATGTCCTTGCTGATCATGCAGATGAGCTGAATGATCCTCTTAGCCATCTGGTATCCGGGAGCCGCCTTTGCGCCGAAGATAAAGGTCTTGGGCTGAACATCCATGTCGGGGTTATCCTTGAGGTCAAGGTAGAGACCGATTATGTTCAGCACGTTGAGAAGCTGTCTCTTGTATTCGTGAAGTCTCTTGATCTGAATGTCAAAGAGAGAGTGTGTGTCAAGCTTTACGCCGGTCTTTGCCGCCAGATGGTTAGCAAAGTTGATCTTATTCTGATGCTTGATAGCGCGAACACGGTCAAGGACAGCCTTATCGTCGGCAAATTTCGCAAACTCGGCAAGCTCAACGGGATTATGTCTGTAGCCCGTGCCGATACACTCGTCAAGTAGGCTTGCAAGCTCGGGATTGGAGTAGCAAAGCCAGCGGCGATGCGCGATACCGTTGGTAACGTTATCGAACCTTTCGGGATACATCTTATAGAAATCCTTGAAAATGGTGTCGGTAAGGATGTCGGAGTGGAGCTTGGAAACTCCGTTTACAGAGTGAGAGCCTACAACCGAAAGGTTAGCCATTCTCACGCTTCCGTAGCCTACGATGCACATCTTGGAAATTCTCTGCCAGTTGCCGGGGAATGCGTTCCAAGCGTCGCGGCAGAATCTCTCATTGATCTCTTTTACGATAGTATAAATTCTGGGCAGCTTCAAACGGAACAGATCCTCGTTCCATGTCTCAAGCGCCTCGGGCATAACGGTGTGGTTGGTGTATGAGCAGATCTTGACGGTCTTATCCCAAGCCGCTTCCCATGAGTAGAAATAGTCATCGATGAGTATTCTCATAAGCTCGGGGATACAGAGTGCGGGATGGGTGTCGTTGATGTGGATAGCAACCTTGTCCTCAAGGTTAGCAAGAGTGCCATATACCGCCATGTGGTCACGGATAATGCTCTGCACCGACGCTGAGCAGAGGAAATACTGCTGAGAGAGACGGAGCAGCTTACCCTCGGTGTGGTTATCCGCGGGATAAAGCACCTTGGTAAGAGCCTCGGCGTTGTTACTCTCCTCAAGCGCCTTCTGATACTGACCCTGAGAGAACAGACCCATATTGAAGTTCTGCATCTGTCTTGCCTTCCAGAGACGGAGTCGGCTGATGCCCTTTGAGTCGCCGCCCGAAATCATCATATCGTAAGGAACCGCCTCAAGCTCCTCTGCGTCCTCATAGATGATAGTCATGTGGTTGTTCTCCCATTTCTCTACCACCTTGCCACCAAAGCGAACGACAAAGGTACGGTCGGTTCTGGGAACCAGCCACACGTCACCGCCGGGGAGCCATACGTCGGGAAGCTCGACCTGCATACCGTCAACGATCTTCTGCTTGAAAAGACCGTACTCATAGCAGAGCGAAAATCCTGCCGCGGGATAGTCGAGTGAGGAAAGAGAGTCCATAAAGCAAGCGGCGAGACGGCCAAGACCGCCGTTACCAAGTCCTGCGTCAGGCTCGCACTCGTAGAGGTCGGAAAGCTCAAAGCCCATTTCACATAGAGCCTCTGCGTAGGCTTTATCCATACCGAGGTTGCAGACGTTGGTCTTGAGGGAGCGTCCGAGAAGGAACTCCATGCACATATAGTAAACGCGCTTTGCGCCTTTCTTGTTAACATCCTTTTTAAAATCGCCGCGCTTTTCGGTGAGAATATCACGGACGGTCATAGCGACCGCCTTATACATTTGGTCACAAGACGCCTCAGCGGCGGTGCAACCAAAATAGCGGGAAAGCTTCAGCTCGATATTATTTTTGATCTCTTGTGGGGTCATGTTTTTGTAGTTCATTTTCGTTTATTTACCTTTCGGGGATTAAAATTTGCTTTTCTGCGGAATTATGGTGCAGAAACACGGACAAAATGCGCTTTTGCGCGTGTTTCAACATCACAACATCATAAAATTTATTTAATTTTTTCGAGCAAGTTTTTTGGAGGTGTGGAACCTTTCTTGCAAGAAAGGTTCCACAAAAAGCATCCTTAAAGCGAATTAAACATCTCCATATACTTTTCTGCCGATACAGTCCAGGAGAAATCGGTTCCCATTATCTTGGAAACGAACTTCTTGTACTGGGGACGGTCTGCATAAAGCGCAAGCGCGGCGCCTATGCGATCCTCAAGCTCGTAAGCCGAGTAGTTTGCAAAGGTAAATCCGTTACCACGGATCTCGCCGTTATCTACCCAGTATCCCTTGATGGAGTCGGCAAGTCCGCCCGTCTCACGAACTACGGGAACTGCTCCGTAGCGGGAAGCGATCATCTGCGAAAGACCGCAAGGCTCGCTCTTGGAGGGCATCACGAATATATCGCAAGCGGCGTATATCTTCTTGGACAGGTCGCGGTCGTAGGTCAAAAGCGTCTTTACCTTGTCGGGATATTCCCTTTCAAGCTGGGAGAAGAACTCCTCGTACTGCCCTTCACCCTTGCCGAGAATAACGAACTGCACGTCGTTGTTTCTCACAATATTGCCGGCAACCTCGCGGACAAGATCAAGTCCTTTGTGTGTGGCAAGTCTCGAAATAATGGCAAGCATAGGCACCTCGGGTCTTTCGGGAAGACCGTACTCGCGTTGGAGCGCCATCTTGTTCTCTGCCTTGCCCGTGATAACGTTTCGGCGATCATAGTTTTTGCAAAGAACGTCGTCCTTGGCGGGATTGTAATAGTCGTAGTCGATGCCGTTGAGAATACCCGTAAGCTTTTGAGCGTTCCTATACAGAACGTGGTAAAGTCCGTGAGAATACTCGGGGGTCTTGATCTCCTCCGCGTATCTCTCGCTGACTGTGGAGACCATATCCGCACACTCGATTGCCGCCTTCATCAAGTTGATGCAATCGTCATAACGCATCAGCGCGTAGTACTCGGGACCCATATCGAACACATCGCCAAGAATCGAGAAATCGTACTTGCCCTGATACTCAATGTTGTGGATGGTAAATACGCTCTTTGTTCTCGAAAGGCCCTCAATGTAGCGGTATTTGGTGTTTAGATATACCACGGTGAGAGCCGACTGCCAGTCGTTGGCATGGATCACATCGGGGTAAAACTCAAGACGGATAAGCATTTCAAGCACTGCCTTGCAGAAATACGCGTATCTCTCGCCGTCGTCATAGAAGCCGTAGAGCGCGCCGCGCTTGAAATAGTATTCGTTGTCGATGAAATAGTAAGTTACGCCGTCCTTTTGGAGACTTTTTACGCCGCAATAGATGTTTCTCCAGGAAAGAGAGACATTGAATATCACCTCGTCCTTCATCTGCGCGCGCCACTCGTCCTTTACCGCGGCGTAAAGGGGCAGAACGACTCTTACGTCAACGTTATTCTTTTCTTTCGCCTTGATCGCCGCGGGGAGAGAACCCATAACGTCTCCCAAGCCGCCTGTCGCCGCAAAGGGCATGACCTCAGCGCCTACAAATAATATTTTTTTCATTTTTTCTCCTTATAATCGCAGGTCTTATACAGACATCTGTTTGCCGATATAGAACGGCATCGTCTCATGACCCGACAATGTTCTTCCGTCCTTGATGACCACGTTCTTATCGGTGATCACGCAGTTGAGGCTTGCATTTTGGCAAACATAAGTATCCTGGAACAGGATCGAATTCTTAACGACCGCTCCCTTTCCAACCTTAACGCCACGGAAGATGATCGAATTCTCGACCACACCCTCGATAACGCATCCCTCTGCCACAACGGAGTTAGTAACCTTTGCACCCTCGCAGTATCTTGTGGGCGCGGAGTTACGAACTTTGGTCAATACGGGACGGTTCTTGACACCGAAAAGTCTGTCGCGAGCGTCATTCTCAAGCAGCTTCATGGAACACTCAAAGTAGCCCTCCATAGAGCCGATATGAGCGTAGAAGCCGTCATAATTGTAGACCATATACTTTGCCTTGCCCACGTTGTGCATGATAATATCGTGGAGGAAGGAATGGTGACCGTGAGAGATAGCGTTCTCGATTACGTTCAAGAGATACTGTCTCTTCATTACCATAATATTGATATAAAGCTGGTACTCGTCATTGTACTTGTCGCTGATAACGTCGGTTACGTTGCCGTTTTCGTCCGCCTTAATGAGAGTCAACTGCTCGGTTTCGCCAACGCCCGTCAGCTCGCCAACCTTGGTGACAAAGGTGATGTCAGCGCCGGTCTCTGCGTGCTTTGTGATAACGTCGTCGAGGTCGATATTGCAGATAACGTCACAATCCGACATAACGATATAATCCTCGTTGCAGCGCGAGAGGAAGTTGACGGTTCCCATAAGCGCCTCAAGACGGGAGGTATAGAACTTGTTCGCCGCCGCGTTGTCAAAGCTGGAGATGAAAGGAGGAAGAATTTTGATGCCGCCGCTTCTTCTCGCGAGATCCCAGTCCTTACCGTTGCCGAGATGGTCGAGAAGCGACTGATAATTGTTATGAGTAACGATACCGATCTTGGAGATACCCGAGTTGACCATGCTGGAAAGAGCAAAGTCGATAAGACGGTATCTGCCGCCGAAAGGTACAGAGCCGATAGTTCTCATTCTTGTGAGTTCGGGAATACTTGTATCATGAATATTGGAAAAAATCAATCCTACTGCTGTCATATTACTCGCCCTCCTTCTTAAAGCTCGGAAATGATCTCGCCTGCGGCGATGACGCTTCCGTTGGGAATCTCAATATCCTCGCCGATTACGGTAATTCCCTTTGCCGTATCGCGAGCTTCACCGATGATCGAGCCTACGCCCACGGTAACGCCCGTGTCTATAATGGAATAGTTGACGGTCGCGCCCGACTCAATAACCGTGTCGCCCATAAGAACGCAATCCTTGACGTAAGCTCCGGGCATAACCTTTACGCCCGCGCCCAAAACGCTGTTTTTGACGGTTCCGTAAATTTCACAGCCGTCTGTGATATAGCAGTTGACAACCTTCGAGTTCTCACCGATAAACTGAGGCCCGCCCGACTGATTTCTTGAATAGATGCGGAAGTTGTGATCACCCAGATCAAGAACGGGGTCAGCGCCGAGAAGATCCATATTTGCTTCCCAGAGAGAGCTGATGGTTCCGACGTCCTTCCAATATCCCTCAAAAGGATACGCGAACATCTTCTCGCCTGCCGCGAGCATATTGGGAATTATGTTCTTACCAAAGTCGTTAGAAGATCCTTCGGTTGCCTCATCCTCCTCAAGGTACTTCTGGAGCTTATCCTTGGTGAAGATGTAGATACCCATAGACGCGTTTGTGCTGTCGGGGTTCTTGGGTTTTTCGGAGAACTTGTAGATAGAGCCGTCCTCATTGGTACTCATGATACCGAAGCGGCTTGCCTCCTCGATCGGCACGTCAATGACCGCGATAGTGCAGTCAGCGCCCTTCTCTTTGTGGTATTCGAGCATCTTTGCGTAATCCATCTTGTAGATATGGTCGCCCGAAAGGATAAGAACATATTCGGTGTCGTATCTGTTGATGAAGGCTAAATTTTGATAGATCGCGTTAGCGGTTCCCTTATACCAGTCGCCGCCCTTCTGTCCCTGATAGGGGGGAAGGATCTTAACACCACCCCAGATGCGGTCGAGGTCCCAGGGCTGTCCGTTTCCAATGTATTCATTGAGTACGAGGGGTTGATATTGGGTAAGCACACCGACGGTGTCGATACCGGAGTTGATACAGTTCGACAGGGTGAAGTCAATGATCCTGTACTTTCCTCCGAAGGGTACTGCGGGTTTTGCGGTTTTGGTGGTCAGCGCATAAAGACGCGATCCCTGACCTCCTGCGAGCAGCATAGCTACACATTCTTTTTTCTTAAACATAAGAAAATCACTCCTCTATGATAAAATTTAATTGATACGCTAATTAGGCTTGGGCGACAAGCTTCTTTTAAAAGCTTGTCAAAACTTTCAATTGATCAAGAGTCATCCTCGAACCTTTTTCGTTTCAGCCGCAAAATTGCGGCGCCGAGAGGCGGCAATCTGAGCCTTACCACCCACGGGCAGATCTCTTCTGCCGCTCTGCCTAAAGTCAGACAGGGATTTGGGCGGCTCATAAGCTCGGCTCCCGTGTTCACCACTCCGCTACCGCCGTAACGCGCGTTGTCGGAGTTGAATATCTCCTCGTATACTCCCTCCCTCCTTACGGGGAGAAAGAATTCGTTATAGGATCTCGGAAGAAAATTGAGGACCACCAACAGCTCGTTTCCGTTTTCGGCTATTCGTCGGTAGGAGATCACGCTCCTATCTCTGTCGTCAGGCTCTATCCACCGAAATCCGTTCCATCCGCTATCCACCTGCCAAAGCTCGGGTTGAGCGAGATAAAAATTGTTAAGATCCGCAAGGTAGAGCTGATGACGGTCGTGGGTCTCGTAATCAAGCAGAAACCATTCGGTCTCACCGTCGTGATCCCATTCACGGAACTGCCCTATCTCGCTTCCCATAAAGGAAAGCTTTTTTCCGGGAGATGTCATTCGCAAAGCTTCAAAAAGCCTTGCTCCGGCAAATTTCTGCCAATAGTCGCCCGGCATCTTGTCAAGAAACGATCTCTTGCCGTGTACCACCTCGTCGTGCGAGACGGGCAGGATAAAGCTCTCGTCAAAAGCGTAGGTCAAGGGAAAGGTAAGCTTTTCGTGCTTCGCGGCTCTTTCGCCGAAATCGGTAACCGCGTAGGTCAGCGTGTCGTTCATCCAGCCCATATTCCATTTCAGATCGAACCCAAGACCGTCGCCCTCAAAAGAGGTAACGCCGCGCCACGCGCTTGATTCCTCGGCTATCATTATGACCGAGGGATAAAGCTCCTTGACCGTTCGGTTTAATTTCCTGAGAAAAGCTATTGCTTCAAGACAACGATTATTGCCCAGCTTGTTGGGAGTCCATTCTCCCTCTTTTTTATCGTAATCGAGATATATCATCGACGATACCGCGTCGGCGCGGATGCCGTCGATATGGTACTTTTCTATCCAATAAAGCGCGTTTGATATAAGGAAGGATACCACCTCGCCTCTTTGCCAATCGAAGGATACCGTTCCCCACACCCTATTCTCACGCTTTTGTTCGTCCTCGGATTCGTAGAGATGACTTCCGTCAAAATCGTAAAGACCGAACTCGTCCCCCGGAAAATGGGCGGGCGCCCAGTCGAGGATAACTCCCACTCCCGCGCGGTGCATAACGTCGACAAATCGCATAAGCTCCTTGGGATCGCCGTATCTTGCCGTAGGCGCGAAATATCCGCCTGTCTGATACCCCCACGAGCCGTAATAGGGATGCTCGGATATGGGAAGCATCTCTACGTGAGTATATCCCATCTGCTTGACGTAGGGCGCAAGCTCGTCGGCTATCTCACCGTAGGAAAGCCATTCGCCTCCCTTTTTTCGCATCCACGAGCCGAGATGCAGCTCGTATATGTTCAATGGCTGGGAATATATTCCCATTTCCGCCGTCTCGCGCCTTTGCGCCATCCAGCCGCGGTCGCGCCATCTGTAACCGTCTATGTCTGTGATGACCGAGGCACAATGGGGTGGAGAGTCCATTTTAAAGCTATACGGGTCGGACTTGTATATCTCCCTCTCACCGTTGATTATCAAGTATTTATAAATATCGCCCCCGCGCGCCGATTCAAGAGGCAATCTTGCCTCCCAGACACCGCCTAATGATGTCATGGGGCAAGTCCTTTCCCAAGAATTGAACGAGCCTACGACGAAAACGCCGTCTGCCGACGGCGCCCACACGCGAAAGACGTAAGACCCGCCCTCCTTGTGAACGCCAAGCCATTCCTGCGCTCTTTTTTCGTCTCCCGAGGAAAAGAGAGACAATCTGTCCGTCAATGATTTTTTATTCATCGTCTCCTCCTCGCGGAAATTTTTGGGCGGCATTTCAAGCACGCACTATAATACTTTAATATTATAACACATTTTATGACTTGTGTCAATGCACAAATCGCCTAAATATACACATCAATATAAAGCAAAATCCACAATTTAACACATTTTTGTGTTTTTTGCCTTTTCCCAGAATTTGTTTATTGTTTTTCGTTTGCTGAAAAAGGAGACCGATCGCCGATTTCAAGGACGCTTTTTTGCAAACTCGTTGTTGACAAAAGCTCGTTTTTGTGATATAATATTATGAATTATTGTTTATTTTTGATTTGGGAGGTGACTTGGCGTTGACAGACCGATGCGTATATTTCCCTGCCATTTTGGGAAACGATGCTCTTAAAGCTCGTCTTGGCAAGGACGTAGCCGAGGATCACCTTTCACACGCTTATATCATTGAGGGCGCCAAGGGCAGCGGCAGACATACCGTCGCCTTGAGCGTAGCGGCGGCTATCGAATGTGAGATGAGGAAGAGGACGGCTCAAATTGACCTTTTCGGAGGCCTTCCAAAGCGCGCCGTTCCCTGCGGAGAATGTCTCTCCTGCCGAAAGATATTTTCGAGCAGATCCCCCGATGTAAGGCTTATCGGTCTTGAGGATGACAGAGTTACCATCGGAGTGGAGACCGTCCGCGCTCTTAAGGACGATATGTATACCGCCCCCAACGATCTCTCTGTAAAGGTCTATATCATCGAGAACGCAGACCTTATGACCGAGCAGGCGCAGAACGCATTTTTGCTCTCCCTTGAGGAGCCGCCCGAATACGTTCTCTTTTTCCTGCTCTGCGAGGGTTCTGTAAGTCTGCTTGAAACTATCCGTTCCCGCGCCCCCACTTTGAGGACCACACGTCTCGATGTCTCTCAGATAGAGTCCTATCTTCTCTCAAACGACCCTCGCGCCACAGAGCTTCGAGACAGCAGTGCCGAGGATTGGAATACCCTTTTGTTCGTCTCAGACGGACGGATAGGCTACGCTCTGGAGCTTCTGGATGCCAAGGCACGTTCAAATCTTTTTGAAAGTCGAAAAGACGTTAAAAAGCTTATCTCGCTTCTTCTCAGTTCAAACCGAGCGGCGGCGCTTGGAGCGATCCCCGCTTTCGGCAAAAAAAGGCAGGACGTTAGAAGCATGCTCTCGCTTTTACAGCACGCGCTCCGCGATCTTTTGCTTTTAAAGAAAAGTGAAAACGCTCCTCTCTGTTTCTACGAGGATGCCGAGGAGGCGCTTGAGCTTTCGACTCGCTTTACGTCCCATGCGTTGCTATCGCTTTACGACGCGGCAAGCCGAGCAAAGGACGATCTCGAGGAAAACTCTAATGTCAGACTTACTCTCACCTTCATGATGCAGAGAGCGGGACTGATATAAGCGCGTATCATCAGAGGATGCAGAGACCCGTCAACAATATTCAAAATATATTCTGAAAAAGGTTGGTTTATTATGGATAAGGAAACAAAGCCCTTCAAGCAAGGCGGCAATCACAACAAACACCACAGAAGAAAGCCTTACTATATAAAGAAAAAGAACGACACCGCCGAGGGCGGCGCACCTATCGGAGCCGAGTCTGCCAAGGAGAGCGTCAAGGAGTCTGTCCCTGCCGCTTCCTCGGGAGAGAGTGGCGCAAAGGCAGGCGGTGAAAAGCGCAACCGTCGCGACAGACACAGGGGCAGAAGGGGCCGCGGAGACAAGCGCGACCGCGATAACGCAGTGAACGCTTCGTCAACCGAAACATCCTTCGAGGAAAACCGCGCAGCGGCAGAGGAGCTTGATCTTTCCGCCGTTGGCGGCATCGTTGACGAGACCCCCGAGATAGTGGTCGCCATCGAGGACGAGATCGTAGAGGTGGAGGACGATACCCCTCGCGTACACGTCACGGGCGTGCGATTCAAGCCGGGCGGCAAGATATACTACTTTTATCACGGAGAACTCAACATTAAAAACAACGACTACGTTATCGTAGATACCGCTCGCGGACTTGAGTTCGGTGAGGTAGCCTTCGGGGATAAGACAGTCAAGGAGACCTCTTTGGTGCTTCCCTTGCGTCAGGTAGTGAGAGTTGCTACAAAAGACGATATTGAACGCAATGCCGCCAACAAGGAAAAAGAGGTGGAGGCGTTTGCTATCTGTCAGGAAAAGATTCGCAATCACGAGCTTGACATGAAGCTTATCGAGGCTCAGTATTCCTTTGACAACTCAAAGCTTCTCTTTTATTTCACCTCTGCTAACCGAGTTGACTTCCGTGAACTTGTAAAGGATCTTGCGGGCGTGTTCAAGACCCGCATCGAGCTTCGCCAGATAGGTATTCGTGACGAGGCAAAGATCATGGGCGGTCTTGGCGCCTGTGGCAGACCTCTTTGCTGCGCGACCTTTCTTTCGGATTTCGTCCAGGTCTCCATCAAGATGGCAAAGGAACAGAATCTTTCGCTTAATTCGGGCAAAATATCAGGCTGCTGCGGCAGACTTATGTGCTGTCTTCAGTACGAATACAAGACCTACGCTGAGGAGGGCGCAAAGACTCCTCCCGTGGACTCCACCGTCAAGACGAAGGACGGAGTGGGAGTTGTGACCGAAGCAAACGCTCTGGCAGGAACTATCAAGGTTCGTCTTAAGGACAAGCCCGACGCTCCCCCCTCGCTCTACAAGCGTGACGACGTTACTCTTATCAGCAAAGCCAAGAAAGCGGATGAAGAAGAATAATGCAGAATTTGTGAAATAGTTGTTTCAAATACAAAAATGACAATATTTGTCGAATTAGCCTATGCTAACTTAAGAATTTTGTCGAAACTGCATAAAATTTCCGTGAAAATTTGTTTAGTTTTTTTTGTAAAGACAGTTGAAAATGGCGGAGATTTGTGATACAATATTAACATATCAAAAAATGGAGGTACATAACCATGGCATACAAGATTACTACCGATTGCATCGCTTGCGGCGCTTGCGCAGCAGATTGTCCCGTAGAGTGCATCACTGAGGGTGACGGCATTTACGTAATTGATGCAGACACTTGCATTAGTTGCGGTAACTGCGCAGAGACCTGCCCTGTTAGCGCTCCCGTTGAGGAATAATTAAAGCTTAATTGAGCTGACGCCGAGCCACCGAGTTGGCTCGGCGTTTGTTTTAACCCAAAACTATTTACGTTCATTTCTTTCCAACAGCGGAAAGAAACGCCGCACGGAGGATAGGGGCGGGTCTTACGAATAAAAAAGCAGCAAGCCGCGTTTTTATTCGTCGCAACAGCCCCTCCCCCGTGTCCCCCAACCCCGAATTGTTGATATAGTGAAGTACGACTTATAAGAATATAACACTTTTAATTTCAACAAGGCTTTCCGTTCCGGAAAGGTTGGCTTCGCCGACGGGATCAGAATTGTGGGGTTGCTTGCTTCAACTTAAATTAATCTATAACTTTAGTTGAATTTTTTGGCTGGGTTCAATACCCTTGCAATATATAAAGGTCAGTGAGGGATTTTTTTAGCGACGAAGGAGCGAAAAATCCTCCGTCACCCTAAAAGGACCCCTTTTTCTGGGAAGTTTCTTTGCTTACTTTCTTTTCAAAGAAAGTAAGCCGCCGGAGGCACGCATCCTACGCATCCCCCGCGTCCTCGCATCTTCCGATAAATCAAAAATTGAAATCACACTGACGAAAGGAGTCCTATGTCAAAAATCACCGAGATCAACGATAATTTGAAATTAATACAAAACGAAAACGGTCTTACCTTTGGCACTGACGCTTACCTTTTGTCAGCATTTACCGTCGGCGGAAAAAACAAGGTGGGCGCAGACCTCGGCAGCGGCACGGGAATAATCCCCCTGCTCCTTTGCGCTCGCGACAAAGCGGCGAAGATCTACGCCGTGGAGATACAGGAAAGCTTCTGCTCCCTTATAGAACAGAATGCCGAGCTTAACGGTTTTTCTGACCGCATAGTTCCCCACTCTTCCAACGTCCGTGACCTGAAAGCGGCGCATATCGGACAAGAGCTTGACTTTGTTGTTTCAAATCCACCATATATGAAGGTCGATAGCGGAAAACGCAATCTGCACGACGAAAAGTTCATCGCCCGACACGAGGTCTGCGGCGATATCGGCGATTTTTGTGCCTGCGCGTCAAGACTTCTCAAGCACGGCGGCAGGTTTTACTGCGTTTGGAGACCCGACAGATTGGTGGATCTCATCGCCGCGCTCCGCGAGAACCGTCTTGAACCGAAAATAATCACTTTTGTCAGCTCTACAAAGGAAAGCGAGCCTTCAATGGTGCTTGTCCGCTCAGTCAAGTGCGGAGCCTCGGGAGCTACCGTCACACGCAATCTGTTTCTGCACGATTCATGCGCCGATGCCATAAAAAACAAGCTTTCCGCAGATGCAGAAGCGATCTATAATACCTGCTCATTTGAGCAATTCAAATAAGGAAACGATCTATGGAAAATATGAAACGCATCCTCAGCTACACCCGCCGAGCAATTGACGATTACAATATGATAGAAGAAGGAGACAAAATTGCCGTCGGTGTCTCGGCAGGAAAGGACTCCCTTACTCTGCTATGCGCTATGGCAGAATTGCGCCGATTCTACCCCAAAAAGTTCGAGCTTATCGCCATCACCATTGATATGGGCTTTGAGGGCGGCATGGACTTTGAACCGATTAAGAAACTCTGCGCCGAGCTTGATGTCCCCTACCATATCGTTCCCACCGAAATATATAAGATAATTTTCGAGGTCCGACACGAGAAAAATCCTTGCTCTCTCTGCGCTAAAATGCGCCGCGGCGCACTCCACAACGCGGCCAAGGAGCTTGGTTGCACCTCGGTCGCCTTAGGTCACCATTTCGACGACGTGGTTGAGACCTTTATGCTAAATCTTTTCTATGAGGGCAGACTGGGTTGCTTTTCTCCAGTCACCTACCTCTCCCGCGTGGGCATCAAGCTGATACGACCAATGATATATATGCCCGAAAAGGAGGTCAAGGAGTTCGTCAAAAAGAACCCTATGCCCGTCATCTCCTCTCCCTGCCCCGCTGATAAGGCAACCGAGCGCGAGGAAATGAAGCAGCTGCTCCATTCTCTCGAACGCGAAAACAAAGGGCTGCGCTACCGCATCTTTGGTGCGCTCTGTCGCGGCGAGATCGACGGCTTCCGCGAGAAAAGCCGTATGCAAGGCACGAAAGCTTATGATGAAGAATAAGATATAAGCTAAAACAGGAGCGATGAAATCAGCTCCTGTTTTTGTTTTTCAAATTTTGATTTGTCGGGGTGTTGTAAATCTAAACGGTGCATCCTCATCCACCGCTAAAGCGGTCCCCCTTCCCCTGCCTTGGGGAAGGCTTACGCAAAGCGAAAACCACCACAATTTTGTAGCCGTGATAAGGGTTTTACGGCTACAGATAAGGATGCGCCCAAGTTTTACCAAAACCTTCCCCAAGGCAGGGGAAGGTGTCACGAAGTGACGGATGAGGATGCCCTTTTCCAAAAAACATCATCCCGATAAATTGAAATTTATCTCCCCGAAACACCTCAAAAGAGGAGCGAAAATCGTCACTCTTTTCCTTCAGCTTATTTAAGCACATCAGCCGAAACACGCTCGACAGCCACCGCGGCGTTGTAACGCTCCATATAACGTTCAAAGCGTGCGGCCTCATCCGCATCGGCTGAAACGGTAGTCTTTTTGATGTCGGCAAAGAGACCGGCAAGGAAATCGGCAAGGGAACGTGTTTTCGCGCCACCCTCAAGACAGTAAAGCGCCAAAAGCGCCATACCCCAAGCGCCTCCCTCGCCTGCATTTTCCATGACAGTGATCGGCGACCCAAGCGCCGCACTCATAGGCGATTGACCTAACTCGGGAGTTTTGAAATATCCACCGTGACCGCACATTTCACTGACCGAGATGCCCTCAGACGAGAGAATGTCCATTCCGCGTCGCCCTCGGGAGGGCAGACAGGAACACCGCACAAAAGCGATCCGCTGGGGTCAAGAAATCTTACTCCCTCCTCTGAAAGCCTGCCCGCGATCTCACCTGCAGGAAGTATTTTTGGAAGCAGATCTTCAAGCTTTTTGTCAACAACAGATTTATTTTTCAACAAACTGTCGAATTTTGTCAATCTTTCTGCATCAAATTCGCCGTTTTTCAAGGGAAACATGCCCGATGCGTCAACTTTCGTTAGCTTTGCCCCCGATAATTTTTCGTAATTGATTTTAAATCAGCAAAGCTGCCCTGGACACCTGCCTCGACCTCGTCAAGGGAATAGGTACAGAGTCCGTTTTCAAGTCTGTTATCTCACTCATAGCGACCTGTGGCTATGGCTATCACCGCGCCGCTTGCATTTACAAGCACGCTTTTAATTCTGGTGGAGCCAAGCTCAATTCCAAGGATCATAATAACACCTCGTTATATTCAAAATTTTTCATTTTAACTTCAAAGAACAAGATCGCCCGACCACATCCTTCGTGCATATTGCGAGGGTAAAAGCTTCAGGTCGTTTTGTTTTATTCCTCTGTCTTTACAACTCTCTTTTCAGCGCGGACTATCTTATAAAGCTCCTCCGTGGCAAGTCTGGTCTTCGCTACCACATCTCCGCAATTCTTCGGGAAGCAATAATAAAGTATATTCTTGTCGCCAACGCAGATCATATCGCCAAGCTTATACCAATAGTAGTCGGCGTAAAGACTGTAGGACGAAAGAGGCTTCTGAACGTAGTCAAGCTCGCCACCGCATCCCGTCAGACGGAATCCGCTACAGTCGTGGGTAAGATGTCCTTCACCCACGGAATAGATGCACTCGGTATCGATCATGGCGAAGACGTCGACCTCAACGTCAAGCTTGTACGTGCCGTCAATTATCTCCTGACGCACGCACTCACGCTCCCATTTGTACCAATCGGGGACGTGAGGATATTCGGTCTCTCCTTCTTTGGCTTTCATAAAGCCGTCTTCGGCAAGCTCGTATCTCTTGCCGCAGGCGTGGCAAACAAGCTCTACGCCCTTGCCCTCGGTCTGACCCTCAGCAAGACAATGGGGACACTTATAAAGCACGCGGTTAAGATGATCGGCGCGGAACGGCTCGGTTATCTTAACTCCCTTTTCCTGCTGATTTTTCCAGTTATCGAATGAGAATTTTTCCTCTAAGAGCGCATTGATCTCCTTTGTGGACATCTCCTTGATCTGCTCGGGCGAGAGCAGATATTCGACGGTCGCAGAAACGTCGGTCTTTCGGAGCTGGAGATTGTTATAGAGAGGATCGCGGATAAACGCGCCGTCGGACAGGATCACCACAACAGGCAGATTCAAAACCTTGATACATCTGCCAAGGCTCTCGGGCAAAGGAGTCGCGGTACCGTCAAAGCTGTAGCTTGCCTCGGGATACATAAGTATCGACGAATTGTGTCTCTTTACGGCGTAAAGCATATCGTGAAGCAGGCTGACCTCGTTGACGAATTTCTTCGTCGGTATGCAGCCGATCTGTCTCATAAGCCAGTTTTTTCCGATAAAACCGTCGCTTGTGCATACGATGTTGTATTTTCTCGGATAGAAGATGCGGTTGACGATCTTCAGGTCGATAAAGCTTGAATGGTTCATAAGTATAAGGCAAGGCTCTTTCTTTGAAAGCTTTTCCATGCCTATTTTCTTATATTTGAAGTGGGTCGCCGCAAGATCGGGGATCGACAAAGCTCTTATCAGCGTTCTGAAGAAAAAGCTGGGACGCGCAGGCTTTTTATCCTTTTTAGCGGATATTTTAAGCACTTCTCCCAAGCTTTTGCCGCGCACTATCTTCATATTCGGTCTCCTTCGATGACTTTATTAAAATTTTACACTACAAATTCACATTCACAATATGAACGCACTATTGATTACATTTTATCATACCCATTTTTCTTTGTCAAGGGAATTTATCAATATTATGCATTATTGAAATTAATCAATGGCAACCTGCCCTCCCCAAGCACAGTCTTGTCAAGAAATGACCGATACGCAAGAAAAGTTCGTATTGACAAACCGTACTTTTTGTGATAGAATAAAAAAAAGGTGTTTCAAACGGAACGCCTTTGGAACGGAGACTCAAATGCCAACAGTCAATACTACCAAGATCAGAACCAAGCACAAAAATCTGTTTTTGCGCGTATCAAAGGGACATTTTGCAACCAGCCACAGCCATATCAACTACTATATCGACGTGACCACTCAAAAGGCTCGTCTTTCCGAGGCGCAGGCTCTTGCAAAGGAGCTGGTATCCTATTATAGCAGTAATACCATCGTCGACGCTATCCTTTGCCTCGACGGAACGCAGGTCATCGGAACACTCGTTGCCGAGGAGCTGACCAAGGGTAACTTTACCAATCTTAACGCCCATCAGACCATCTACGTGGTCACTCCCGAACACACCTCTGGAAGCCAGCTTTTCTTCCGTGACAACATCGTTCCCATGATCGCGGGAAAGAACGTGCTGATCCTTGCCGCATCGGTCACCACGGGATACACCGCGCAGGCGGCTATTGAGGCTATCAAATATTATAACGGCGCGGTCGCGGGAGTTTGCGCGATCTTCGCTACCGTTGACGAGTGCGCGGGCTACCCCGTCCGCTCGGTGTTCGATCCCAAGGACCTTGGCGACTACGCCAGCTATCCTTCCCATGAATGTCCCCTTTGCAAGCAGGGACAAAAGATCGACGCTCTGGTCAACAGCTTCGGTTTTTCAAAGCTTTAAAATAAAATCGATTATTACAGGCTCTTTGTCAATAGTTGGGGTAGAAAAAATCTGACGAAAAGATAAAGAAGTATTAAATTGCATAGGAAAAGCGTCACGAAGCGTAGCGGAGTGGCGCTTTTCCTATGCGCCGGCGCGACATTGGTGTGAGAACATAAAG
>JAZNII010000019.1:0-2035 GCA_045577415.1 Eubacteriales bacterium | reverse complement strand
AACGATTACGTAGGACCTCATAACAGAGGCGAATTTGCCGCACGCTTTGCAAAGGTGCTGGAGAAGCACTTCGGAGCGTTTGCCAAGGCAGACGTAAAGAGGGCCTGCAAAAAGGCTTACGAGGCGTACGACGAATATATGGATGACGTCAATCGCGAGGGCCTTAGTATCATTGACGAGGCTCGCCGTGAAGGTAAGAAGATAATCGTGCTTGCGGGTCGTCCTTATCACGCGGACCCCGAAATCAATCACGGCATACATAAGCTTATTGCCGCTCTCGGCTTTGCCGTTGTGTCGGAGGATTCTGTCGCTTGTATGGAGCAGAAATTCAATCTGAATCTGCTCAGTCAGTGGACGTACCATCAGAGGCTCTTTTCCGCCGCTAAATACGTGTCGTCACAGGACGATATGTATCTTGTGCATCTCGTGTCCTTCGGTTGCGGTCTTGACGCGCTTACTACCGACGAGGTAAGAAAGATACTTGAATTCAGCGGTAATCTTTACACGCAGATAAAAATTGACGAGGTCACAAACCTCGGCGCGATAAAGATACGTCTGCGAAGCCTTATCGCCGCAATAGAACAGCAAAATAAGGGGGGGAATGACGATGAAAGATAACTCGCATTACAGAGAGCGAGTGAAATTCACTCGCAAGATGAAGAAGGAATATACCATTCTCACTCCCAGTATGGCTCCGATACATTTTAAGATACTTCGTCCCATTCTGCTTCGCGAAGGCTACAAGATAGACATTATGGAGAACGAAGGCCCCGAGGTTCTGGAGCTTGCCTTGAAGCACATACATAACGATATGTGCTATCCCTCTATGCTGACCACCGGACAGATGCTTGCCACTATGTTCAGCGGCAAATACGATCCCGACAAGGTGGCTATGATCATAACCCAGTCGGGCGGCGGCTGTCGAGACAGTAACTATATTAACCTGATGCGCAAAGCCTTTGAAAAGGCAGGATTTCCTAACGTTCCGTTTATTTCCGCAAACGTCTGGTTTATGGAAATGAACCCTGGTATCCGTCTCCGTCCCTCCGCGCTTCTTATGGCTATCGCGGGTCTTATTTACGGTGATATGATAATGATCTGCTCAAATCAGATCCGTCCCTATGAGGTAAAGAAGGGTGAGACCGACGCTACCATAGAGAAGTGGACGACAAAGCTTGGTGAGACGTTCAGTCGCGGGCGCGGATATACCGTAAAGGCTATAAAGAAAAATCTTAAAGCTATCGCCGACGATTTTGCTTCGATCGAGATAAAAAAGACCCCCAAGGTAAAGGTTGCGGTCATCGGAGAGCTCTTCCTTAAATATTCCGCGCCCGGCAACAACCACCTTGAGGAATTCCTTGCAGAGCAGGATTGCGAGGTATACGTTCCAAGTATTCTCGGCTTCGGAATCTATAAGACAAACGGTGCGCTTGAAGATTTAAGACTTTATGGCGGTAACCCCTTCAAGAAGATGATACTTGAAGTGGTTATGAAGTATATGTTCTGGATGGAGGATATTCTTATCTCCGCTATTGAAGCAAACCCCGCGTTTGTTCCTCCCGAGAGAGTCAATGACCTCAAAAAGAGAGCCGACGGCGTTATCGGTATCGGGAACAGTATGGGCGAGGGCTGGTATCTTGCCGCAGAGATGCTGGAATTTGCCGATCACGGATACGAAAATATCGTAATCGTTCAGCCCTTTGGATGTCTGCCTTGCCACGTTGCCGCAAAGGGAATGATCAATAAGGTCAAGAGACTTGACCCAAGACTCAACATTGTTGATATAGAATATGACCCCGGCGCGACCCGTGTCAATCAGGAGAACCGAATCAAGCTGATGCTCGTGGTAGCAAAGGAAAAGCTTTAATACAAAAAATACCCACATTTGTGGGTATCAGATTACTGACAAAGTCTATCTCAAGCGCGAGATAGGCTTTGTTTTTTGCCAAGAAATAGCAAAAACATGAGGAAATTGGAGGTATCCCTCCAACATAGGTTAGCAATCTTCTTCATATTCTGGACGGCAGCAGTAAGC
>JAZNII010000018.1:0-1674 GCA_045577415.1 Eubacteriales bacterium | reverse complement strand
GTATCTTTCGCAAAGCTCACGGGTCATACATCCGATACCGGGACCTATCTCGATGACAGTGATATCCTTATCGTCGTTGCAGGCGTCGGCAATATCCTCAACGGTCATATTGTCTGTGAGAAAGTTTTGTCCGTATTCCTTCTTAAAGGAAAGACCGAACATATCCATTACCTGCTTTATTGTTCTGGGGTCGCAAAGATTAAGCATATTTTATCCTTTTATTTGTTATATTTTTTGTTGAAATTCTTGTTTTTGTCAAAATGCTTGGATTTATCAAAATCCTTTTTCCCAAAAGGCTTGTCCTGTCTGAATTCGGCAGGCTTGAAGAACTGATAGAGATTGCAGGGAAGCATACCGTTATAAAGCTTTCTCGTTTTGTCGGCGCGTCTGCCGTAGAGCTTTTCAAAGTACTCGCAGGAGGTTATAACGTAGATATGCCAAGGCTCAAAGGTCTTGAAACATCTGCCTATATCTCGGTATAGTCCCTCGACCTCGCGCATATCTCCCATTCTCTCGCCGTAAGGGGGATTGCAAACGATAGTTCCTCGTCTGCCATCAGGCTTTTCTATCTTGCGGGCGTCAGAGCAGAAAATGTTGATATTTTCCTCAACCCCTGCGCGCAAAGCGTTCTCATAAGCTACGTCGAGAATATCCTCGTCAATATCACTTGCCCACGCCTCGAATTTTGAATTTTTGATCTCAAAAGCCGCCGCTTCCTCGCGGGCAAGCCGCCAAATATTGGCATCTATCCTTGGAAAAGCTTCTGACGCAAACTCTCTTTTGAGTCCGGGAGCAATTTTTCTAGCTATCATAGCCGCCTCGATAGCGATAGTTCCCGAACCGCAGAAGGGATCCCAAAAAAGTATATCCTCGCTTGGACGGGAGGTCAAAGCGATCGCCGCCGCCAATGTCTCTCGCAGAGGAGCTGCACCCGCGTCGGGACGGTAACCTCTCTTATGAAGCGCTACGCCCGAGGTGTCTATCATAAGCATCGCCTCGTCCTTGAGTATGAAAAATTCCACCTTGTATTTTACGGCTGTCTCGTCAAACCAAGAGACCCCGTAAGCACCCGAAAGTCTGTCTACGATAGCCTTTTTTACGATGCTTTGGCAGTCGGGAATAGACGTCAGCTTGCTCTTTATGGAATGACCCGTAACGGGGAACTGATCAAGCCTGCCGATCCATTCCTCCCAGCGTATTGAATTTGTTCCGTCGAAAAGCTCGGTAAAGCTTTCGGCGTGAAAACGACCGAGAACGATAAAAACTCTCTCGGCTAAACGCAGATTTATATTAACTCTGGGGATATCTCTCTCCTCGCCCTCAAAAAGCACGCGACCGTCAATGGTCTCGACCCTTTTAAGTCCGAGAGCGTCTATCTCCTCGCCAAGTTGTTTTTCAAGTCCGAAAAGACAGGTTGCGGCAAGTAACATAGTCTTTGACCTTTCTAAGATTAATTTCACTGTAACTATTATAGTATATTAGCGTGATTTTGTCAACAAAAAAACGGACGAAATCCGTCCGTTTTAAGTTAATTTTATTCGTCATTTTCCGATATGGATTGCTGGGCTATTCCGAGTATCTCATCAGACTCGGGAGTGTCAAGCGCCTCAATGCCTTTAAGCTTTTTCTGGATCATATCGTTTCTGTGCTGAGCGTCGTCAAGAGATCTTCCTG
>JAZNII010000017.1:0-17727 GCA_045577415.1 Eubacteriales bacterium | reverse complement strand
CAGATAAGAACGTATATACCGGTATACGTTGCGTGCGGAGGAGACGAGCTGTGCGCGCTTGACGACATACTTTCGAAGAAGGTCATCAGAAAGCTTGAGACACAGAACCCCATATATCTGCGCAACTCCGCGGAAGGACTTTTAAATTATATAGACGAGCTTTTCGGAGTTGACAGAATGCCTCTTTGCAAGGAGCATATCCACAGATTGCAGAGAAATGCATAAACATCTTGGATATAAAACACAAAATTAAGTTGGTGCGATTATGTTAAAAAAATCGAATAAAATCAATATAATATGCGGAATGGTAGTTGGAGTTCTGTTCATTCTTGCCGTTGTGGCTGTTCTGCTATTTGCGGGAATATTGTCGATCGGCAAAACCGAGCTTACCTTTGTAACAAATAGCGCAGAAGCTATGTATGACGGAACGCCGCTTACCAATCACACCTGGACTATGACTCAAGGAAACCTGAAGCGAGGACACGAGCTGAAGGTGGAGTTTAAGAGCGAGCAAACGGCTGTGGGAGAGTGCGAAAATAAGCTTGAAGTCAAAATATTTGATGAGATCGGAGCAGACGTTACAAGCGATTATAATATAAACTATGAATTTGGCACGCTTAAAGTCAATCCGAGACTTCTTATTATTTCAACGGCAAGTGCTTCGAAAGAGTACGATGGCTACCCGTTGACCAAGAATGAATATGATATTTCGACCGAAAGCGACGGATTATTGAAGGGGCATGGTCTGATCGTTACCATTGTAGGCTATATAACCGATCCCGGTCAGGTAAATAACTCCGTATCTTCTGTGAATATATATGACAGCCTGGGTGGAGACGTCACTAGAAATTATCAGTTGATCATTCGTGAGGGTATCCTTTCGGTAATCGATCCGAATGCTAACGGCTCCGGAGAAGGCTCCGGAGAAGGCTCCGGTGAAGGCAACGGATCAGGCTCCGGAGAAGGTTCCGGTGAAGGCAACGGCTCTTTGACCGGCGGCATGGATTTTGGCGGACTTTCCGATTTGCTTCCCGAGGAAGGCATGGAAGACGCATTACTGTTCAGCGTTTTTTCGGATGTGGAGGATAGAGTGTATCTTCGCATGAGCAGCTTCGGAAAGTATAATGGAAAGGGCTGGGATAATGCTCAAAGCTATGACAAGCTTATGGACTACGCCTTTGCCGCCTCTTATCTTACCTCAATGGCATTAGAGAATCAAAATGCGCCGTGTCATGAGATGCAAATAAAATCTCATTGCGGAATATTTGCGCTGCCTTATTATACGGCTGTTTACGGAGGAACCCATGCCGTACAGACAAACGATACGGCCAACGTAGGAGACGCGTCCAATATATACACGACTTGGTATTATTTGGGAGATGCTCAGAATGCTTACCCCTGCAAAGAGTATCACTATTATGAATCTGAATACAGAGATTTCGTTTACGGTCAATATCTTGAAATTGATGATGAGAGTTTGATCTACATGAAGGATCTGATCGATAAAAACGGTTTTTACAGGGAAGATCCCGAAATTATCAACAAAGTAGCCCGCTATATACAGAACGCGGCAACGTATAATTTAAAATACAATCACGATCTTGATAAGGAAGACAATATTGCCGTTGCGTTTTTGGATACTTACAAGGAAGGAGTATGCAGACATTACGCTTCTGCGGCGACGCTTCTTTTCAGGTCACTGGGTATTCCCGCAAGATATACTGTAGGTGCAGTTGCGCAGACCGAATCAGGAGAGTGGACAAACGTTACAGCCGACAAGGCGCACGCTTGGGTCGAAGTCTATATCGACGGTGTTGGCTGGGTGTTTGTTGAGGTTACGGGATCCTTGCTCTCGGGTGATCAACTCGGCGAAGGCGACGGAAGCGGCGAAGGCGACGGAAGCGGCGAAAACGGCGAAACTAAATTGGATTACAAGGTGACTTTAACGCCCGTTACGGTGAGAAAACAGCAGGATGGCACTCCTTTGTATGCAGAAAATGAGGTCAAAGGCTTTGAAAAATTTGAAGAGCTTGGTTATTGGTATACTGTTTCGGTGGTAGGCGAGCGTACAGAGGCAGGACAGTCAAATAGTATAATAGAATCTCTGTGCATTTATGATGCTTCCGGAAACCCGGTCGATGACTTGTTTGAGATAACCCTTAAGCCCGGTGTAGTACACGTCTATAAGGATATCATTTCTTGCTCTAGTTCGTCAATTACCATGGAATACAACGGAAAGACTCCCGAATTGTATGTTGATTGTCAAAATTTCTTGGATGAAAGCTTTAGGATAGAGTTTGTATCCACCGCAAGCTCCAAGGTTGGAACTCACCCTAACACTTTTGAAGTAAAGATTTATGATGCGCAGGATAATGAGGTGTCTAATGAATATTGGATACAAAAAGAATACGGAAAGGTTACCATCGAGACCCGAAGCCTGACGATCAAAGCAGAGGACGCGCAAAAGGTATATGACGGAAGCCCCTTGACTTGCGGAGAATATGTTATAGAATCCGGGGAATTGGCAGAAGGTCATGAAATAGTGATAATAACCATGTCCGGTTCTCAAACCGAGTTGGGGCGGTCCGAAAACCTTATCGATTATGTGTTGATTATGGATGAACAACAAAGGGATGTTACAAGCAATTATTCTTTGAATTTCAAACCCGGAATTCTGAAAGTTACGTTAAAGTAAGCATCAATAGGTGTAATTTATATGTTATATGAGAATTATCAAAAAAAGGTACTCAAGATAGCCGGGATATTGGCTAAGATCCTTCGCCTTTTGCCTGTGATAATACCTGCGGTAGTCCTTGTGATTGTAGCGACAATAACGCTTTTGGCGGTCAAGGGAAATATCAGTGAGGTCACTTGCAATACTGAGGCGGTCTACGGCGAACACGTGCGGTGCGAAGCGAATGCTTTTTTGAGCAAGGTGTGGTATGAGTACAGTGAAGACGGTGTTATGTGGAGCGAGGAGTATCCAAGTATGCCGGGAGAATATCAGCTCAGAGCTGTAAGTAATGCTTCATTCGGCGGCAAAAAATACAGCGAGCCTAAAAGCTTTACCATAGCAAAAAGGAGCTTGACGGTATCGGTTGCCAATCAGGAGATAGTTTACGGAGAAGCATTGAGCATAAGCGCCGACGTTGCATATAATGATGTCGTCGTTTGCGATAGATTTGTTACGGACGACGCATGGCTTGCTACCGGTGTCGCCGATGGTTCATACGAGTTCGTTCCGGGGGCTGTTAATGACTATGTTACGTATCCTGTCATCCCTGCCGACAAAACGCTCGACATCGCTCCCGACAAAAACAGTATTAAGGTATTAGACGAGCTTGGAAATGACGTTACCGATGCGTATGTGATCGATACTGAGACGACTAAAATAGTCCTCAAAAAACGACCGTTAACTATTGTAATTGAAAGCCCCAGTAAGGTTTATGACGGTGAGGCGCTTTGCGGCGGTGAGTGCGTTATCTCTAACGGAAGCTTAAAGGAGGGCGACGAGATAGTTGCCACCTTCAATCAATCCATCGTCAATGCGGGAGTTGCTTTCAATTCGCCCGATCTTAAAATAGTCAACGACAACGGTGTTGACGTTAGCGGATATTATTTGCTGACGATCCAATTGAGCATGCTGGTCGTGGAAAAGCGTCCCGTCAATATCAGCTTCGCTGACGACACCTTAGAGTATGCGGGAGACGTATGGTATGATAAATACGATCATCAGGTCGATCCGGATACTCCTCTGGTTGAGGGACAGTACATAGTTTGCTCTGGCGGTACTGATATCAGCGATTGCGGTGATTATGAAAACATGGCTGATGTTGACGTTTATGATTCGAAGGGCAATAGAGTTACCGAGAACTATGATCTGAGCATAGACCGCGGAACTATAACCGTAACTCCCAAGTCTTTAAGGCTCAAAACCAATAGCCACGAGTGGAAGTATGATTCTGTCGAGCATAGCGACCTCGGATACCTCCAGAAAGGACTTCTTGATGGTCACAGAATAGAGATACTGGAATATGCAACCGTCAAGAACGTTGGCAGCGCCGATAACGTTTTTAAGTTTGATATAGTTACGGAAAGCGGTAGGATCGTAACGCATAATTATGATATAAGTGCTAATTGGGGCGCTCTTGCGGTAACTCCAAGAAAGCTACATATATCCACTTTTGACGGGTATTGGACTTACGACGGTGAGTTCCATAGCGAATACGGATTTGAACAATCAGGAGATAGAATACTTGCTCATCAAACGGTTAATATTGTTGATGCTATAAACATCAAGAACGTAGGTGTTGTTGAGAATAAATTCAGTATCTTAATTTATGACGGTGATGATCCCGTAATCGAGAATTATGAAATTACGTATTCTTACGGTACATTGGAGATTGTTCCAAGATATCTGCAAATAACTACTCTTGATGACTTTTGGACTTACGACGGTGAGTTCCATAGCCAATACGGATTTGAACAATCGGGAGACGGAATTCTTGACCATCAAACCTACGAGATATTTGGCGCGCCGAGCATCAGAGACGCAGGTAGCATCAAAAACAAATTTACGATCAAGATATTTGGCGATCTTTATGAGGGAGAAGATTGCGATGTCACTGCCAATTATATTATTAGCTACGACTACGGAACCCTTACAGTAGATAAACGCCGAGTTTCATTGTCTACCGAAGGATATACGTGGATTTATGACGGAAAAGCTCATTATCTCCATAAATTTTTCACTACATCCGAGTTAGGTATAGTAGCTGGGGAAGTGCTTGAAATATCCGGTTGGAAGTCGATAACCAACGTGGGTTCGATTCTCAATACCTTCGATAGCTATAAGGTCATCCGTACCGAAGAGGGAGTAAGCGAGGATATTACCTACCGCAACTATATAATTGACTGGACCTTCGCAACCTTGCAGGTCGATCCCAGACCAATCGTTTGTAAGCCTGTTGACGAATCGAAGGTTTACGACGACACACCGCTCACGCCCGTGGAGGCAGAGATAGCGCAGGGAATATCTGAATATGACCTTGTTGAAGGACATTATTTGAAGGTCGAGCTTTCGGGAAGCCTTACCGACGCAGGATACGCGGAATCTTTCTTGACAAAGGTGCTTGTGTTTGATAGCGAGGGCAACGAAATAACCTTTAACTATCAGATCGAAAAGATTCAGGGTATACTCGAAGTGATACCTAGACAGATAACCGTTTATACGGGAAGCGCGTCCAAGCCCAAATATGACGGGCAGCCCTTGACGTGCAACGAATACGGAGTTTATCCCGATAAGCTATACGATCTTGTAGAGGGACATACTATATACGTTAATGTTATCGGTTATCAGACCGCCGTTGGTGAGAGCGACAATATTTGCGATGAAGAAAGAACTTACATTAGCGCAAAAAATGGTCGTAATGTTACGTTTAACTATGATATAAGGTATGAATACGGAAAACTGAGCGTTAATCATATTGCGGTTATATATGTAACCTCTGCAAGTGATTGGAAGTATTGGGACGGCACTCCACTGACCAACGATGGCTATGAATGTACCATCCGAGACGGAGAGTTGGATACCGATAGCGGGCATAAGCTTGTGGTTAAGGTTACGGGCAGTATAACCGAGATTGGAACTGCGCCCAACACCATGTCGGTCACGGTTGTTGACCAAAATGGCAAGAACGTTTCTTACCTCTACAAGATAATTGCCTCCGAGGGAGTGCTTGAGATCAAGGAAAAAACTGATGAGCCTGTTGTACATCCTTCCTTTGTTGTTGGACAGATCAAGACCGGCGTTAGCGGTTATCTTTATCTCAGAGAGCATAGCTACGGTAATTATAACGGTAAGAACTGGAATCAGGCAGTAGAGTATTGGAAGACCCTTCCCGGCGGATACAACTATAATTATCTTGCATCTATTGCCCTTGCTAATATGGGTCAAAGCGCGGACATGGCTGAAATGAAGGGAATGGCTATGTATATGCTGCCATATTACCTTGGATTGGATGGCGATTACGAGCATCCTGCCAAGGATACTGTTTACGATAGCTTGATGAGCGATTATACTACCTCGTATTATTTCTTGCCCGATGCTGCCAATGGATATGATTTCCTGAAGGGTCATCTGGGAGATTATGCTATATACGAGGAAGAATACCGCAAATTCGTATATGATACCTATCTTTCCATAGATGCTACGACTCTGGAATATATGCAAGGCATAATATCGGAGCAGGGATTTGATAGTTCTGATCCTTTGGTTATTCAAAAGGTGGCAGAATACATACAGCATGCGGCAGAGTATAATCTTCAATATGATGTTGCGATGGACTCCGAGGAAAACGTAGTCATAGCCTTCCTCAATAAATATAAGGAGGGAATATGCGTCCATTACGCATCGTCGGCAACGCTGTTGTATAGAGCTTTGGGCATCCCCGCGAGATACGTTGAAGGCTTTACAGTTGCGACAAAAGCCGGCGAATTTGTTGATATAACCACACCGGGACACGCTTGGGTAGAGGTTTATATTGACGGATTTGGTTGGGTACAGGTGGAGGTGACGGGTAGCTTACCCGATGGTTCTATTCCCGGTGGTTCTATACCCGGCGGAGGGGATACGGAGCTGAAACTGCCCATAGTTATTAAGCCCGCTTATCAGTATAAGGTATGGGATGGCGAGCCTTTGATAGCTTCGACTGAGCTTGAATTTGATCCGATTCTTTCCGAGCTTTTGAACAACGGTTATTCTTATTATTTCGGTGTTGAAGGTTCTCAAACCGAAGTGGGCAAGGGAGTCAGCAAGGCGTTTGGGTTCGTTTTATTAGACCCTGACAACGTTGATGTTACTGAAAATTATAATATTAAATATGAGGATGGCGTTTTGGAGGTACTGCCTCCTGAAAAAACGCTTATCAGAGTGTATTTGTATCAGTTGCAAAAGTTCTATGACGGCACTCCGCTTACTTTTGAGGATATGGATTACGAGATAATCGAAATTCCCGATGGCTTCGAGCTATCTCTTTCGCTGAATATCAGTCTGACCGAAGCAGGGCAAATAACACTTTCTGAAATCAATGAAAATCTTGAAGATTTTGTTGTTTACCGTGTTTACAAAGACGGAATAGACGTTACCGAAAATTGCGTTCTCATATTTAATACCTTTGATTACGGTAATGATGACTATATCCCCATAAAAGTGGATAAGAGGCCTATTACCGTCACTTCTGCAAGCGAAACAAAGGTAGAGGACGGAAAGCCCTTGGAAAACGGTAGCTTTGCAATAACCGTAGGCTCTTTAATAGAGGGTCATATCATTTCTGTGAAGGTTGTTGGATATATTGATGAGGTTGGAAGCGATCTCAACTACATCGAATATGTAACCGTGACGACACAAGATGGAATCGACGTTACAGAAAACTATGACATTACTCAGATTTTAGGCGAATTAACTATTGTTTCTAAGGATGGTTGAGGATATTAAGCAGACCTGTCCTTAAAACAATTCAAAAAGAACCGCACCTGCGATAAGGTGCGGTTCTTTAGTTGTTAACGATGCTAATGTGATGAGAGCGTATTTTATTTGATCTGTGTTTTTGATCAATGAAAAATTGATCACGATACAACGATATCGACCAGATCCTCGTATTCCTCCATGCTGGTTTCACCCATCAAAACACGTTCCTTGGTATGATTAAGAACGGTAGTCATATCGCGCTCGACGATCTCTCCGATCTTTTCACTGGTGAAATCATCTGACATCAAAATGTTTTGGATCTCGTCGTTAAGCACCATGATCTCAAACACACCGATACGTCCAAGATATCCGGTTTGGTTGCAATAAGGACATCCGACTGCATCAAATATCTCGGCTTCCTCGTTTATTCCAAGCATATCCATTTCGGCTTTGGTGGTCATACGCGCGGTCTTACACTTGGGGCAAAGCTTACGCACCAGACGTTGCGAGATAGCGCCCAGTAGAGAGTCGGCGACGAGATATTTTGGAATTCCCATATTTATGAGACGGGTAATAACGCCCGCCGCGTCGTTGGTATGTATAGAGGAAAGCACCAGGTGTCCCGTGATAGCGGCTCTCGTTGCGATCTGCGCCGTTTCCTCATCACGTATCTCGCCGATCATAATAACGTTGGGGTCCTGACGGAGAAAGCTTCGCAGTGCAGCCGCGAAGGTCAGCTGCGCCTTTGGATTGACCTGTACCTGGTTTATTCCAATGATCTCGTTCTCGACGGGGTCCTCGACCGTCATAATATTGGTGTCCTCTTTGTTGAGATAACGAAGGAAGGTGTAAAGGGTAGTACTCTTGCCGCTTCCCGTAGGTCCTGTCAGAAGAATGATGCCGTGAGGTCTCGTGATCATACTCATAATGAGTTCACGTTGCTTCTCCGAAAAACCGAGAGATGAAATATCGCCTGAATGAAACTGGCGGTTATAAATACGAATTACGATCTTTTCTCCGTGTATAGTTGGTATGGTTGATACACGGAAATCGTAGGGAACACCATTCACCGACATGCTTATTTTTCCGTCCTGCGGCACGCGGCGTTCTGCGATATTTAAGTCAGCCATTATCTTGTAGCGTGCCAGAAGTGCGGGGAACATATGAGGCATCAATTCCTCGATCTTGTTCAGCTTGCCGTCGATTCGAAAGCGTAAATAGATCGTGGTATCAAAAGGTTCTATGTGAATATCACTGGCTCCGCGGTTGATAGCATCCTTCAAAATCGAGTCGCAAAGCTTGATGATAGGCGCGTCGATCGGGGTGTTGGGATTTGCCTCGGTGATATCCGAGGTTGACTTAGAATAGTCGGTCAGCACTATGTCTTGCTGGATTTTGTTGTTTGCATAGTCCAGAATTCGAGCCATCTGCGTGGGAGGACTGATGATGAATTTCAGCTTTTTTCCACCATAGGTCAAAAGCTCGTGAAATTCCTCAATGCGGAAGGGATTACATCCCAAAACCGTCAGCACGTCGCCTTCAAGAGTGAAGGGAACGCCCTGGTATTCGATAAGCAGATCTCTGGGGTACTGCTTGACGAATTCCAGATTGATCTCGGAAAGCTGGCAGAAGCGATACTCATAGCCAAGAAAATCCGCAAGGAGACGGTACAGAGGCTCTTCTTCTATAACGTTACCACGTGCAAGCTCAATATATATAGGTGAGCCGGCGGCATCGGAGCGTTCCAACCATTCGGAGGCAAGCTCTCCTGTCAATGCCTGCTTTTCAATTAAGTAATTTGTAAAAAGTCGATTAAAAATCATTTGATTTTCTCCTTAAATGCTGTTCATCAGCGACATCATAGGCAAAAGCACCGCAAGAATGACCACACCAACGATCACGCCGAGTATGACGATCATCATAGGTTCCAGTGCGGCGATCGCCTTGGCGATACTGGATTCCACGCACTCGTCAAAATATGAGCTGGTGGAGTTAAGCACTTCCTCGATATTGCCGCTCTTTTCTCCAACGTCGATCATTTCGGTCAGCATCGTGGGGAACAGCTCGGTTGCCTCCAAGGAGGGAGCAATTCTTCTTCCGCGCTTGACCTCTTCGATCGTGTAGCTGAATTTTTCGCTGAATACGGCGTTGCCAAGCATTTTTTTCAGGTTTTCAAGACAGTCCACCATATTCATTCCGCTTCCGAGCAGAATGACGAACGCCTTTGAAAATCTGGACGTGATAAGATTCTGCTGCACCTTGCCGATCAGGGGAAGACGGAACATAAGATAGTCCTTGACGTACTCGCCCTTTTTGGTTTTGGAAAGCAAAAAGAGTATAAGACCTACCGCTGCCATAGCTGGGAGAATAAAGAAGATATTTTCCTGCATAAATTTGGAAATATCCATCAAAACCCTTGTGATCCAAGGTATATCTCCGCCAAGCTCGTTGATGGTAGACTCAAACTGAGGCAAAATAAACAGAGTTACGAACAAGAGAACAACGAACACCATTACCAAAAGCATAGTGGGGTATACCATAGCCGAGGCCGATTTTTTCTTGATCTTTCGGTCGTTTTCGTAGTAGTCCGCCATGCTGACCAGCACCTTGTCAAGAGATCCGCTGGCTTCGCCGATAGCGACCATGCTGATGAAAAATTTGGGGAATACCTTCGGGTGTTTCGCGAATGCCTCCGAGAGCAGTATGCCGGATTCGATGTCAAAATACACCGCTTGCAGCACGTTGCGGAACGTAGGGGAATATTTTTGGGCGCGAAGCGTGTTTATGCAGTCGCTGATCGGGATTCCCGCCTTGACCATAACCGAGAACTGGCGCAAAAAACTGATAACCTCGTCGGGACTTACACGGCTGCTTACCGAGAAAAACTCATTTTTCTTTTTTTCTTTGATTATTGTGAGCTTGACGGGATAATAGTTATCCTTTTTAAGCTCTGCGCGCAGGCTGACAATATCGCCCGCTTCACGCACAAGACTTTGCTTTTCGCCAAGCGCGTTAAGGACAGTACAACGATACAGAGCCATTAAAGCACCACCTTCCAATAAAAATCAAGCAACGCATCTCCGAATATCGCCATAAATCCGATACCAAGCAAAAGATACGGACCAAATGCGATCTCGCTCTCTCTTTCTTGTTTTCCCAATTTGATCTTCGCAAGCTCGATCACGCTTCCCGTCAGAGTAGCGATAAGGATCGCAAAGAGCAGAGGAAGAGCGCCAAGCATCAAGCCACCGATGCCGACTAACCAGATGTCGCCGCTGCCAAGCGCGTTGCGTTTCAGTATCAGCTTGGAGATAAGGGCGATAAGACCGAAAGAGCCAAAGCCGAGAGCGGCACCTCCAAGAAAGCTCCATACGGACTCATTCAAGGCAAAAATGCGATAAAGGGAAATAAAGAGAGCGATAACTCCGTAGAGAATGAGAGTTACGTTATAAATATCGTGTGTTTCATGGTCGATTGCCGCCATTATAATAAACAAAAAGACCGTGAATAAAAGGGCGATAAGGATCGGAAGAGTTGTAAGCGAGTCTCCGTACATCAGATACGCGCCGCAAAAGCCGATTCCGCCGAAAATCTCGCAAAGCAGAGAGAAAACACCGATCTTTGATTTGCAACTGCGGCATTTTCCGCCCAGTATCAGCCAGGATATGATCGGAATATTGTCATAAGGCTTAATATCCTTGCCGCAGGACGGGCAATATGAGTCGGGCTTTATTATCGATTGTCCCTTGGGAACACGATAGGCAACGACTCCGCCGAAGCTTGCGAAAACAGCGCCGAAAACGAATGTGAAAATCGCGATAAGGGGTTTGAGATCAGTCATTTGTCTCTACCTCCGATGTGATAGCGGGGACATAGAGGTCGTCTCGCAGATCCTCAATGCCGCGCTCGGTCAATTTCATATATCGGTAGACGATAGAGAAGGTTGAAACGATGCTGAGACTCATTACAAAGGTAAGGATGAGAACGATCGCGAGTACGTAGCCCTTTTGTGATTTATTCGACATATCTTCCTCCTCCGTAATTCAGATCTTCAATAATAACCCGTCCGCTTTCCACGTGATGAATGCTGACGATAAGCTCCTCGTATCCATCGCCGTTGGTGTCAAGATATGAATAGGATAGGCAATAGATCTTGTCGGTTTCGGACGGAGCGAAGTCGTAACCGTAATAGATCTGCCCCTCGTTTTGAGAGGAGGGCAGGGAGAAATACTCCTTGTCCCAATTCTTTTTATGCACGTCACCGTAAAAAGCGATGTCTGAGCAGATCATTTCAAAGCGAAGGTATTCCTCCTGACGCGCGGAGGTCTTCCGCATAACGAGGAGCGAGGAAAACATCGCCACCGAGATGATAGAAAACACGGCGATGGAAACCAAGACCTCCACAAGAGTAGTTCCTTTTTTCTTTTTCATAGCGAGAATCCTCACTGCTTGGGGAGTGCCTTGGGAACAAGACCGTATTGCTGAGAAAGGGAATCGATCAGAACGTAAGCACCCTCCTGACGGAATTTTGTGGAGATACGGTAGAGACAGGGCGTAGCCTCAAAGCCCTTGCGCTTACTGAGCGCACACTCATAACGGGTGTTTTGATATTGCTTTGCGTCGACCGCGAGATAGAGACATACACGAGAACCCTTAATGTCAAGCCGCGCGTAAACCGTCTTGTCAATATGGAAGACCGCCGCCTGATCTGTGATCTGACAGCGCATTCCGTCATAGGATAGCAGCTTTTCGGCAAGCTTTGTATATCTGACTTTAAGTGTGTCGGGCGATGCGGAATGACGCTCGGAGAAGGTTGACCCCATGATCTCGTCGTACTCTACTTCAAGCTCGTCGTCCTCTTTCTTTTGGACCTTCTTATCTACCTTTTCCGCAGCCGCTCCCTCCGTCACCGCAGGCTTTTTTTCGGTTTCCATAATGCCGAGATCAATGTTGATCTCCTCGTCGGACTCGACGCAAACTTGCTGTATCTTCTTGTGTGCTAATTCAAATTCGTGCTTGGAGATCACCAAGAGAAATTGGCTGATAATATCACGCTCGTTTTCAAATGCAAAGTCGTAAGCGCTGACGAGAGTCTTGTTGGCAACGAGAGTGAGAGTGCAGACCCTTTTACAAATGTAAAAATTGGCATAAGTGCCGTTGCCGTTAATTGACTGATTGTAATGGAATCCAAAGGGTTCGGCAACCTTTATTTTTGTGTTAAGCAGCTTTGCGAGCTTCTTGAAAGCATCAATAACGCGCTTGGGCATAAAATAGATGTTATATATGTAGCCCAGAGTATGATGAAAAAAGTTTGTAGCAATTACGTAGTTGGGGTTGACTCGCGCCGCCTTCTGCTCCTTGGCAAACAGTGCGTTGGCTTTAAGAGATCCCATAGGGGGAAGGGTGGAGATGCTCTTATAGGTCTCCTCACAGCGCAGAAGCAGCGTGATAGGGGGGATCTTTTTGTCTCCCACCTCGTATTTAATGCGATCTGCGAGCGCTTCAAGATTTTTGGGAACGCCGTCCTCCATAATATAGTCGTCAAGCTCTATCATCAGAGTGGTGGCGGTGGATCTGTTATCGGCGGGGATACAGAGCTTGATGTATCCCGAGCGGAAGTTGCAGTATTCTATCGTGCAAGTATTTTGAGCCATGTTCATCCACCTTTCTTAGTTCCCGCCACGAAGCGGTAGGATTCATCCTGAAAAACTAAATTGCAATATATAAAATTCTCGTCGTCCGAGAACTCGATCTTCAAAATTTGGGTTTCCCTTGAAATGACTGTGTCATTGTGGGAAAGAGTGTTTTCTTCGTCGTTTACGACGTATTCGGATTGGGGGTTGCTTTTGTGATTTTGAGATAGGATATAATCCTTAATACTTTTTACGTGATAGCTTTCCGAGCCTGCCTCAATAAGCTCGTTTGTCGAATAGGTGATAAAGAGGGTAGTGCCGACCACCATAGTAATAGCAAGCGTGCCGCAAAGCATGGCAACAAGCAGCTCCACTAACGTAAAGCCGTCTTTTTTCTTATTCGTTCGGTTCACACTTACCCCTCCTTTGCTTGGAATTTTTTGTAATAGTGATATAAACCAAGAGCGAGGAAATGACGGCTGTCATCTCCTCGCTTTTAGGTTCAAGATGTTTCCATCTTTATGTTGATTAAATTATAATTAGTTGAGCTCGATAGTAGCGGTTGCGCCTTCTTCGTAGGTGTAAACGATCACACCGTTTGCCTTGGCTTCAAATGTTCCCTTGAGTGCCTCGAAATCAGGATTTGCATCAAAAGCAGCGGTAAGGTCGCCGGTGTACTCGTTCTCGGATACAACAGCAGCGCTCCAAGCCTCCTCGTTGACATCGGCGGTTTCTGCATTATCAACTGCGGTGCAGGTGATTACGCTGGTATAAACCTTATTATCATCAGCATCTACAAAGTAGGTGGTCTTGGTAACATCAACTGCTACTGCATCAGCAGACTGTACGGTTCCGATAACGTAATCTTCGCCTGCCATCAGGTTTGCTTTGATTGCCTCTTCAACCTGAGCAGCTTCGGTCAATGCATTAGACTCATTCGCTTTGTTAAGGAAAGCAGTGTATCCAACAACGGATACGGTAGCGAGAATTGCGATAATCGCGATAACTACAAGCAATTCAACAAGAGTAAAACCCTTTTTCTTCATGTTTTTCATATATTTTTCCCTTGTTAGTAGATTTGTTAGTCGTTGCTCTGGTGTACAGCATTGATAGCATCAATGGTAGTCAATTCTTCAACACCGCGTCCGCAATAGGTGTCGTCCAAAGCGGCTTCAGCTGTAGTGTATACCCATGCCAAGGTATCCTCGGTAGAACACTGGCAAACACGAGTATAGGTCTTGCCGTCGGCGAGCTCCTTGGTGTCAACGGTTCCGTCGCCGTTAGCCTTGGTAACGTACTTAACGCCGTTGATAGTAACGATCTTATGAGAACCGTATGCATCGATAGATACAGTGGTGTTGGTTACGGAGCAGTTTGCATCCATTTCAACTGTTGCTGTATCGAAAATAGCACCGAAGATCTTACCAGCCTCGCCTTCAGAGGACTTAACAGTGCAGTTTTCGATCTTAACGTTCTTCATAATGATTACTGCATTGCCGGAAACCTGACCTGCGATGATACCAACCTTGTTCTGACCGTATACGGTGCAGTTTTTGATTGTAACGTTTTCAAGAACGAGAGTGCCCTGAACGGTACCGGCAACAATACCTGCGGAACCGGTCTCGTAGTCACCGATGGTCAAACCGTCAAATGTAACGTCCTTGATGGTGACGGTAGCACCGGACTGTACGTGACCAACAAAGCCCGAAGCATACTTCTGGTTCTGTGCGTCAACCTTCTTGTCGGTAGCGGAACCAACGGTTGCATACTGGGTGGAAACGAGGTTGGAGATGGTTGCATCGTTACCGTTGATGGTGATCTCATCATTCTTAACAAGCTTAGGAATGAATGTGGAAGCACCCATCATATTCACGTTGCCGCCAAGGTTCATGTTTTTGATTGCGCTTGCGTTCTTGAAGCTAGTGATGAGGTCGGAGGGGCTGTCAACTGTAACAGCGCCGTCTGCATCTATTGTGGGTGCTGCTTCCAATTTGAGTTCATCAGCCTTGAGGTTGAACCAATTGTTAGAGTTAGCGGTTTCAGCGTAATCCTCGGGATATACGACCTTGTTGTCCTTAACGAGGAGAATTCTGTTCAGTTCCTTGTCCCAAACGAAAATGTGATCCTTGCTAAGAGGCTTGTAATCCTCTGCGGTCAGACCGGTCTCGTTCAAGTATGCCCAAAGAGCAACAATATCCTCGGGCTCGTCGTTTACGTCAAGAGCTTCGAGCATAGTGTTCATCTGAGTAACAGCCTGCTGGTCAGCGGACATGTTAGCTCTGTCAATAAATACAGTATATCCGACAACGGATACAACCGCGAGAATTGCAATGATTGCAATTACTACGAGGAGCTCTACAAGAGTAAAGCCCTTTTTCTTCATGTTTTTCATAGGTGTTTTTCCTTTCTTGGTTGGTTTTTTTAAGTGTTGGAGATCAAAATGAGCTGAAGGATCAGTACAGCTGCTGATGCACCGCCGACGATCAGCCAAGCATACAAAGTAGGAATTTTTTTGAACAGTGTTTCCTTGATTGTACTATTGGTCTTCTTTTCTTCCATAATAGATATCCTCCCTTAAAGATTTTTTCCGGCATTGTGTCGGATAAGATAAAAATGATGTATTCAAGCGTGTAGGCATTGCTTGTTGATTTGCCTATCGCTGGATTTAAGTAATTATACCACACAAGGCGAGAATTGTCAATACATTTGATTAACTTTTACTTAAATTATAGGCATTTCGTGAAAAATGCAGATAAATGTATTTTTTTTTTTTTCTTGCACTTTCCACAGTATTCAAAAAGAGAGATTGTTGTGCAAGACTTTTTTCTCTTTTCAAAACAACAAATTGCAGAGTTTCAGATCCTTTTCTGCTTATTCACTCGATGCTATTTTTCTTCATCGATCGCATATACTGTATAAGGCGCGGCATAGCTTGCGGATATATTATTTATAGGAGACGTTATGACACCGAATTTTGAATACTTAAAACAGCTTTTTATATCCTGTCTTGAAGCGGATTACAGTGACGTAGAAAACGGAGGGAGCTTTGCTTACGTGAGAGACGGAGAGCTGCTTTATCTGTTTTTTGAAAAGAGCAACGGCGGTGAGGATTGGATGAACAATCTATCCTATCACGCGGTCTCGCGCGGGAGAGCTTTTGACGAGTGGTTCTGCCATGAGGGATTTTTGAGGGTATTTGAGAGCGTTCTGCCCTATATTGAGCCGCTGATCCTCAATCCGACGGTCAGGAAGATCGTGTCGGTCGGGTACAGTCACGGAGCGGCGCTTACTCTGCTTTGTCACGAATACATATACGGCGCTCGGACGGATATAAGAGATAATTGTCTCGGATTTGGATTCGGATGTCCCCGTGTGGTGTGGGGGACGGTAAAAGGAGAGGGGGAGAGATGGAGAAGCTTTTATATGATACGCAATATTGGAGACATAGTGACCCATCTTCCGCCGCGCGCGCTGGGGTATAGGCACGTAGGCAACGTAATAGAGATCGGAGCCTCCGAAAAGTACAGCGGCATTGATGCCCACAGGGCAGAAAACTATATTTTGGAGCTTGAAAACGCCCAAAATAGCGTTAAATAGGGTCAAAAGGCTCTAAAGAGGGGTCAAATCACTTGACAAAAGGTGAAAAATCAACTATAATAATATAAGTATGAACTTTAGACCCTCAAGGAGGATATTGTGTTGTCCCGACTCCCGAATAAGGTATATATCTTTTCCACGGCACCTGTAGATTCCTACAAGATCGTGGCTTGTGTCGAAGGCGGCAGGAGACGTGCGGTGGGAAAGGATATTTTCGAATATTTGGATATCTCCCACGATGAGTCGGAGAAATTCAAAAGTGTGCTTAACGATTACGGCAAGGACAACTATGTCACCGTTTGCGGAAAAGAGGGGCTTCGGGCGGTATTTTTCTTTCAATACTTTGCCTCGGGTTCCTCGCTGTGCCTCGCGCTGGTTCCGAGCCTTTCGGCTTCCGAGGTTGCGTGCGCCATGGATACAGGGTTTTTTGAGGGCTTTCAGACGTCGCCTGCGTTAATGCGTCTTGCAGACAAGGATAAAAATCCTCTGTCCTTGGAGAATAGTGAGGCGCGGTTGCATTTATCCCTTGCGCTTGGGCAAATAATGAGAGCGTCGGAGCTGAAGCTTCAGTATACGGCTCAGTCTGCCGAGGATATTCGATTGGCGGCGGAGGGAGTCGCCCTTCTTGTGGGGGTATCCTTGGATTTTGATACCTATTTAGCGGTGGACGACCACTCTCTCGTAGCAACCGACGAGGTGTTTGACGGAAGATTTTGCGCGGCGACGCTATTCGTTTTCGCTATGATCGCCGCAAAATATTCGACGGATCGCTCATTCAAACTGACGGTCGTGCGAGGACGGGGAGGGGTCGGGATAATGCTTTTCTTCCGCAAAAGTCGCGTGGGTAAGCAGGAGGCGTTTGAGCGTTTAAAGGCTGTCGCGCACGATCACGATATCATATTCGAAACGGTAAACGAAAATGACAGAATGGGAATTTGCTTTATACCTCTTTATCAGGACGAGGGCTTTGTAGGCGTAAAGGGGAGTGAGGAGCTTTTCAATCTCATACGATACAGGGAGATGTTTTAG
>JAZNII010000016.1:0-3495 GCA_045577415.1 Eubacteriales bacterium | reverse complement strand
CACCGTCGCTGCAGAATTCTGCGCATACATAGAGAGAGCAAATGAGCACACAAGGAAAGAGTTCATAGAGACACTCCTGAAACTGCTTCCACTGCTTTACCTCAAGGCACTTATGCTGCCGGAGGAGGAACGTTTCAACGAAGACGACCTCGAAGATTTTGTAACAGAAGACAGTTATGAGGTCCTGCGCATGACAATATTCGACCTGCTCACCGACAAGGACAGCTACCTTGACGTCTTTGTTGCGGACATGAAATACAGTGACACCCCTGTAACAAAGAGCATATCAGAAGATCTGGCAGACATCTATCAGGACATAAAGAACTTCGTATGCTTATTCCGCCTTGGCATAAACGAGACAATGCATGACGCCATTATTGAATGCAAGGAACATTTCACCCAATATTGGGGACAGACACTCGTGAATACAATGCGTGCACTGCATGACGCAAGATACAACACAAACGACGAAGAGCCGGAGGAGGACAATGAGTAATTACAGCGCACACATCGAGAAAAGCGAGATAAGCGGGATGCCGACAGTAGCGTTCGAGGGACGTATAATCACCATCGACACCGTCGCAGACACCGACAAGGCCGTAAAAGCCCTGTCTAAGGAGAAGTTTCTGGGTATCGACACCGAGACACGCCCTTCGTTCCGCAAAGGCGTTCAGTACGAAGTCTCACTTATACAGCTATCGACTGCTGATACCTGCTTTCTCATCAGACTCAACCGCGTAGGCATCCCCGATTCCCTGATATCGCTTCTCGAGAATCAGGAGATAACAAAAATAGGCCTTTCGCTGCACGACGACTATCAGGCACTATGCCGACGCCGGAAATTCAAGGCCGGCGGTTTCTTCGACCTGCAGAAGCACGTGGGCGAGTTCGGCATTGAAGAAAAGAGCCTGCAAAAGATCTTCGCCATCGTCTTCGGCAAGCGCATATCAAAAAGCCAGCAGCTCACGAACTGGGAGAACGATGTCCTCACTGACAAGCAGAAGCTCTACGCCGCTACCGACGCATGGGCATGCCTTGAGATATACAACAGATTAGAACAAACAAAATAAACATAAAATGGAAAAAGCCGTCATTCTTAAACGAGGCAAAGAAGAGTCACTGCGCCGCTATCACCCCTGGATATTCTCCGGCGCCATCCAACGCATAGAAGGCAAGCCCGAAGAGGGCGACGTGGTAACTGTCTACACCAATGACCGCGAGTTCATAGCACGCGGACACGTGCAAGTGGGCAGCATCGCCGTCAGAGTGCTCACATTCAAGGACGAGCCGGTAGACCAGAAATTCTGGGAAACGCGCATAGCCACCGCATACGACCTTCGCGAAAGGACAGGCATCTCGTCACGTGAGGACAACAATACATACCGTCTTGTACACGGCGAGGGCGACAACCTCCCCGGTCTCATCATTGACATGTACGGTGACACAGCTGTAATGCAGGCCCACAGCGTAGGAATGCACGTGAACCGCATGGATATTGCCGAGGCCGTAAAGAAGATAATGGGCGACAAGATAAAGAACATATATTACAAATCGGACACTACCCTTCCATATAAGGCCGACATAAACAAGGACAATGGCTACATTATGGGCGGTAACGCAGAATGCATCTCAACAGAATACGGGCTCAAGTTCCATATCGACTGGCTACGCGGACAGAAGACCGGTTTCTTCGTCGACCAGCGCGAGAACCGCTCATTACTCGAGAAGTACGCCAAAGGCCGCAAGCTGCTCAACATGTTCTGCTACACAGGCGGTTTCTCAATCTACGCCCTGCGCGGCGGAGCCGAGATAGTACACTCCGTGGACAGCTCCTCAAAGGCCATTGACCTGACAAATGCCAATGCCGAACTTAACTTCCCCGGCGACACACGCCACACGGCATATGCCGAGGACGCATTCGATTTCCTCGACCGCATGGGAAACAACTACAACCTCATCATCCTTGACCCACCCGCATTTGCCAAGCACCGCGACAGCCTGCGCAATGCCCTCATAGGCTACCGCCGACTCAACGCAAAGGCAATAGAAAAGATACAGCCGGGAGGCATCCTGTTCACATTCTCATGTTCACAGGTAGTGAGCAAAGAGAATTTCCGCACAGCCGTGTTCACTGCCGCAGCAATGGCAAAGCGTAACGTACGCATACTTCACCAGCTGACACAGCCTGCCGATCACCCAGTGAACATCTATCACCCAGAGGGCGAATACCTCAAAGGACTGGTACTGTATGTAGAATAAAATTGCGTGCAATTTTATCGACGAGTTTTTTTTGCAACAGAAAAACGAGTCAATAAAACAGATATCGACGAGTTTTTTTTGCAACAGAAAAACAAGGCAATAAAACAGATATCGACGAGTTTTTTTTGCAACAGAAAAACAAGGCAATAAAACAGATATCGACGAGTTTTTTTGCAACAGAAAAACAAGTCAATAAAACAGATATAGACGAGTTTTTTGCAGACAATCGCGCGAAGTGCAGACAAAGATTGCCCCGCGCAGGTTTGCTATAAAAAAAACGAGTCAATGAACAATAAAACTAAAGGAACATGGCATCGCCCCATTCAGGTCGATGTCATGTTTTTATTTTCACTGCACACCCACAGAAAGCAAAATTTCAAAAATAAGCAGCAAACATTTTGCCATAAAGAAAAGATTTATTACCTTTGCACCTCGAAAGCCATTACACTACATTTGTTACCAGCAAATAAAAATTAAAAAAAACAATACGATAATGAAAAAAGATCTTCATCCAGCATCATATCGCCCTGTTGTCTTCAAGGACATGTCAAACGGCGATTGCTTCCTTTCACAGTCAACTTGCAACACAAAGGAGACTATTGAGTTCGAGGGCGAGACTTACCCATTGGTAAAGCTTGAGATTTCCAACACATCTCACCCATTCTATACAGGTAAGGCTAAGCTTGTCGATACAGCAGGTCGCGTTGACAAGTTCATGAGCCGTTACAGCAAGACTTTGAAGAAGTAAGCAGGTAACAAAAAAGTATAAAGGTGTATGTCACGTGACATACACCTTTTTTATATCGCCATAACCAAGACAACAATACCGGCTCACCGGCAAAGTCTGGGGGCTAAGCAAAAAGTTGAGTGATTTAGGGAAAGAGAGTAACAGAGCGAAAATACTATTGCAATGAAATGTCGTAAGGCATGAAAAGTCCTGTATTTTTATATGCTTGGCTTCAGCGCATTCGTTTTGAGATTCTTCGCTTCGCTCAGAATGATAGGTACGCGGTCCGTCCTCTTGCACAGGTAATTTCCCAAAACTTCCGGCACCGTTAAAAATCCAGCTCATGGCCGCTTGTTTGCAGGCCATTGTGCGAGGTATGTTTGAAGATTTGCGCGGGTATAAATTATCTTATATAGCCGCGCAAATCGAGGTCCGCAGCACCCTGCAAAACAAGCGAAAGCCATGAGTGGCAAGCAAGTGCCCGACCGAATGCTCGCTCATGCGGCACG
>JAZNII010000015.1:0-7503 GCA_045577415.1 Eubacteriales bacterium | reverse complement strand
GGATTTTTCTCAAGCTTGTACTTAAGCTTAGCTTCTTCAAACTCCTCTACCATGCCGAGTCTCTTCTGACTCATATAACGAATATCAAGCTTAGTTTTAGGCAGATAACTCCACTCAATTATAACTCTAGCCGCACCTGCCTTGTAGCACTCATCGGCAACCATACAAACAAACTCGGGCTGGTCGAGTCCTGCGTTGATTACAACATCTTCACCCTTCTTTATACTTGCACCGCACTTAGCAATAAGCTTGGCGTAATTTTTCAAAATAGTCTTTTTCATGGATAAATCCTCCAATATTTAATATCATCTTTCATTATAACATTGTTGTTAAAAAAATGCAAGTGAAATACAAATAAAAAAAGAAAAAGGCGACTATAAATTACAGTCGCCTCGATTTTTAGACTAAATAATAAATGCAGAATTACTTAGTTGTGCCGTTCTGCAAACCGTTTTCGTAAGATTCGATCATCTTCTTAACCATCTGACCGCCGATAGAACCAGCCTGTCTGGATGTGAGATCACCATTGTAACCGCCGTTGTTAAGGTTTACGCCTACTTCGCTTGCTGCCTGCATCTTGAACTGTTCAAGAGCCTTCTTAGCATTCTTGTTTGCCATAACAATTCTCCTTGATTTATATCTCCAAAGCTTCGTTTGTTCGGAGGATATTCTAAAATTAAATCTATATTGAATCGAGCTGCACCGCAAGCCGTCACCGGTCTCCGACAGGCCCGCGGTGCGGAATTTTCATTATTCCATATCGCTTTAAGCTTATCGCAAAACCAACTTGCTTTGCATCTCTGATATTATTTTACCCATTCGTCTTTTCCGTATAAGTGGAAAAATGAGGATTTTGACGCGCGTTTTTTAATCAAACCATAATCCAGAAAGCTTCAAATTGTACCGCTTGCAAAAATCCACCCAGAGCCTTCCAATGGAATTTTTGATCCTCAATTATCTTATTTCCGAAAACCGAGACGCGTCCGCAACAAGCGTACCGCGCGGAATGCATGTCTGGCTCAAGATCCTCATAGGCGGCAACGACGCATACGTTGCCATGTGTCACAGCTGCTGGAAGCGCGCCATCGCAAAATATGCGAAACCCGAATAAACAAAAAACGCGTCTTGCGCAACTTCTCACAAGGAGGTTAGGCAAGACGCTTTTTTTGACAATTCAATTAAAAAATCAAAGCTTAAGCTTTTCAAGACGTTTTACAAGCAGTCCCGAAACAAGACCGATCACCGCACCCGCAACCATTCCGCTCGCAAGCAGCACGGGAAGATAGAAGGCGATCTGCGCGGTCTCGGTCCAAAAGCAGGCGGTAACTATCTGCCCTACGTTGTGGAGTATTCCCCCCACGATGCTAACGGCGATGCAGGAAAACAGGTCGGTCTTTTTAAGCAGACTCATTCCCACAAGACTGACCGACGCGCCTACGATTCCAAAGACAAAGCTTTGTACGTTTCCAAACAGCGCCGACACAAGCGCCACTCGCAAGACGTTGACTAAAGCCGCTTCCTTCCATCCAACTCTGTATAGCAAAAAAACTATAACGAGATTGGGTAGTCCGATCTTAATTCCGGGGATCGCCACAAGCGGAGGAATACGGCTTTCAACAAAGGAAAGGATCATGGCGAGCGCAAGCGTCAAGCCTATAAAGGCAATCTTTTTCGGTTTCATAAGCCTTTCCTCCTTTCAAAAATCAACCTACAAGCTCCACGTCCTTTTCATCGGCTCCGTACACGGTAACGGTAAGCCTGTTTGGCAAGCAGGTAATGGTTTCGCCGCGTTTGCCGATGCTTCCCCGCTTGACGCAAAGATGATTGGGGCAGCTTGCCGAGACGAGATACGCCCGTCCCTGCTCGATACGCAGTACGTTAGTCCCACCGTTCAGCTCGTATTCACCGTCTTGGCCGAGGGAATATCTTCCGACCTCCTCGCCATCCACCTTGACTAAAACGTAAGCTCCGTCCTCCTGTGTCAAGGCTTGGACAGCAAAGGCAATAACGGTCGCCGCCACTATAACGCCAATAAGAATAAAATCTCTTTTTTTCATTACAACTCTATCAGAACAATCGCTACTACAGCGATTTTTTCATTTATTTGATCAAATCAATCGCTTTCCTTTATCAATCGGGAAATGCCCTCGGTTCTATACTTGATGCCGTCTGCGGTTATCCAAAGGACCTCTACATCTTCCATATCCCCAACAAGGGAAAGGCCCTGCTCATAGCTCATGCAAAACAGAGCGGTGGACAGAGCGTCCGCAAGTCCGCTGTCCTCACATATCACTGTGACCGAGCTGAAATGCTCGGCGGGCATAAGCGTGTCCTTGTCGATTATATGGTGATAATTCTTGCCGTCCACCGTGTAAAACCTCTCGTAGCTTCCCGATGTAACGCAAGAAACGTCGGCGAGGACCAATCGGAGAGCAAAGGATCCTTGAGAGCTTGGATCCTTAATGCCCGTTATCCATCCCGATCCGTCAGGCTTATGACCGACGATCCTCAGATTTCCGCCCACGTCCAGAACGTAGCTCTCGGCTCCGATGCTCTTCAAATATTCCGCCGCCTTTTCCACAGCATACCCTTTGCCCAGCGCTCCGACGTCTATCGAAGCATTGGGGTTTGTAATAAACACGGTGTTGTTTTCGGGGTCTATTTCAAGAAAGGATATGTCGGTATAAGCACTCGCCGCTAAAAGCTCCTGATCCGAGGGGATGCGCGCTCCGTCCTTATCCTTTCCTGCCTGCTCACGGCAATCATGCCAGAGGGACAGCACCGATCCCATCATTATATTCATTTCTCCGTCGGTCTTATAGTACATCTCCTTGGCGTACAGTAAAAATTCTATAAGCCTTTGGTCAACCGTCAGAGGCTCCTTACCCGCATTAAGATTTAGGGTTCGGAGATTTTTGATGCCCGAATACTCGTGATAGATGTCAAAAAGCCGATGGTACTCTCCGAGGATCTCTGAAACCCCGTCACACCTTTTTTCAAAATCCTCCTGCGAGTCTCCTGCATAGCTGTAAACGTAGGTCACCGTATCAAAAAAAGTAAAATATCCTGCCGTCCGAGGCTCATTCCCTCCTGAGCATGACGCGAAAGAGACCAAAAGCCCTATTATCAGACACAGACACAATATAGCTTTGAACAGCTTCAAAATTCCGTCTCCCGTTAAAATATATTATTTGCTAATTCCGCGTTATTGCTGACCTGCCTGCTTAACGGTTCCCTCAAGGTATGCGTTAAGAAGCATTTTCAAGTCCTCCATGTGTCCGAGGATCTCTCTGCCCTCGTCGGTATCGCTGACTAAACGTCGCTTCGCCATCATTTCAAAAACCACGTCCTTGGTAGCAATAATGTCCTTATTCTCTTTCAACGCCGCCACTTTTCCGTCAAAGGGACCGTGAGAAACAAGACGAAGTCCTCTCGACGAATAGATCAAGGTGTAGCCCGCGATGCCCGTTTTGGTATGATACGCCTTGCAGAAACCGCCGTCGATAAGGATATATCTGCCGCCCGCCTTAATAGGATTTTCTCCGCTCTTGACGGGAACGTGACCGTTGATCAGATGCGAGCTGTCTCTGTCAAGTCCGAATTCCTCAAGAATACGGCAGACCGCGTCAAAGTCCTCAATGAAGCCGTAATACGGGTCTCGTTTTTCAACCCACGTCGTCTCGTCGGAAATGAAGTAACGCTCAAAGGTGGTTATCTTGTCCTTGCCGAAAAGAGGACTCTTTCTGCCGCACCACAAATAGTACATAAAATCCAGCGCGTCCTTGTCGCCATCGTAATATGCCGTTCTTGCCACTCTGTCGCAGGCATCAAGATAGGCTTTTCCTGATATAGCGCCCACGCCGAAAAGATCTACCGACGCAAGATCGCCGTCCTCGGTCATCGGAACGCATCCGTGACACAAAAGATTTTTGTTGTGTATCTTATATATGCCGCCTACGTTATACATAAAACGAATATGCTTTTTCAAAACTCGGCTCTGCTTGAAGGCGGACACCAAAGAATCCATAAGGCTCTGCTCCTCTTGTGAGAGGGCGTAGGGGTGGCTAGGATCTACCGTCGGGAAATGATAGTCGTTAAGTGGGTATTCCTTGCCGTCTATCTCTACGGTGTGCTTTTCGTGATCGATCTTGTGCAGAAGAAGCCTGTCATTCATACCGTATTCGGGATGTCTCAAAATAAGCTGGCCCTCAAGCTTGAAAAGAATGATTGCGATAGCCTTGTGCGCCTTCGAGAGATTATCCATATTATTTTTTATGTAATACTTATCGTCTCCGTTGCGAGGCATGAACCAAGTACAGCCCTTATACGTCTCCTGTGCGTATCCGATAAGATCGCGAAGACTTATTCCGTAAGTGTTTTCGATTATAGACAGAGTATTATACTGTATAGCCGAATTCAAGACCGCCGCAACGCACTCAGGGCTTCCCGCCGCCGCGCCCATCCACACTATGTCGTGATTTCCCCATTGAATATCCACGTTATGATGAGACATCAGCATATCAAGTATTTTGTCGGCTCTGGGGCCTCGGTCGTATATGTCGCCCACCACGTGGAGACAGTCCACCGCCATGCGCTTGATAAGTGAGCAAAGTGCCTCAACGAAAGCCGCTCCCTGACCGATGTCGATTATGGTGGAAATAATATGTCGGTAATACTCCTGCTTGTTATGCTCCTCACCACTGGTGTGAAGAAGCTCGTCGATTATATACTGAAAGTCATTGGGCAGAGCCTCTCTTACCTTGGCTCTCGTATACTTGGATGCCACCGCTCTCGCAAGGTCAACAAGACGGTAAAGGGTCACACTGTACCAATCCTCGTCGGCAACGCCATTGGCGCGCAGTTCCTCTATCTTTTCGGAGGGATAGTATATCAGAGTGCAAAATTCACGTCTCTCTCCCTCGGACATGGAACGGTAAAAAAGTCCGTCTACCTTCTCCCTGATAACTCCCGAGCAATTATTCATTATGTGATTGAACGCCTCTGCCTCGCCGTGAAGATCACTCAAAAAATGCTCCGTACCCTTGGGCAGGTTTGCCGTTGCGTTATAGTTGATTATCGCGGAGCTTACCGCCTGTATGGTAGGATACTCATGGGAAAGGAGAGCCAGCATCTTTAACTGCTCCGCTGAATACGATCTTTTTTTCATTCCGCGCCTCCACAATTTTATTTGCGTAATTTGCTATTACACTATATTAATAATACCACATATTTTTCAAAATCGCAATAGTGTGATCCTTAAAAATTCTTATTTTTCACCCTTTGACCGAAAATCTCTCAAAAAAGCGAGATGATTTTTCGCGTTTCAAGCTGTTTATGACAAGGATTCGTATCTTCAATAACATTTTATTCTGCGTCACAGGCAAAATATTTTACTCTCCCATTAGGAGGTATACAAATTTTATGCAGGGTCGCATCTTAACTTGCAAAATCGCACAGTATCAAAAAGGCCTTTCAGAATATACGAAATTTCAACTCTACTCGCGGTAGAATCGGATTTTCACCAAAGGTAGAGTCAAATTATCGCAAGAGGAGACCCCCTCCTCCTGTTTGGTTCTTGACTATTTCTAAATTTTGGGGTATCATGTGTAAGAAGACACGCGGCAGAGGCTTAAGTGAGCGACAGGCTTTATTTTAAGCTACTTCCAAGCGCAATAAACCCACAAGAAAAGGACAAAATTCACCATGAATCATCTTCAAACAAGAGAAACCATTCCGATATTTTTTGCGGTAGACGACAACTACGCCCGTTTCCTCTGTGTTACTCTACAATCCCTTATCGAGAACAGCAGCGAAAAATACACTTACGACGTCAACGTGCTGATCGAGGAGCTTTCCGAAAAAAGCAAGAGCGACATACTTGAGCTTCAGAGCGAGAACGTAAGGATAAAATTTGTATCAGTCACGGAAAAGCTTCGCGCGATCTGCGAAAAGCTTCACATCAGGGATTACTATACCAAAGCCACCTATTACCGCTTTTTTATCCCCGAGCTTTTCCCCGAATACGACAAGGGACTTTATCTTGACTGCGACATAGTTATCACCACAGACGTATCCGAGCTTTATCACACCGAGCTTGGCGACAACTATATTGCCGCTATCCCCGAGGAGTTCATCACCGACGTTGAGGTCTTCGGACTTTATTCCGAAAAGGTTCTCGGTGTTCCGAGACAGGAGTATATCAACGCGGGAATACTTGTTATGAATCTCGACGTTATGAGAAGATTTAACCTAAAAGAGCAATTTGCGGCACTTCTTGAAAAGGTCACCTATCGCGTGGCGCAGGACCAGGACTATCTCAACGTTATCTGCAAGGATAAGACAATTATTCTTGACAAGACCTGGAACCGCACCCCCATGCCCTACGCAGACGTGACCGTTACCCCCAAGATCGCACACTACAAGATAAACTTCAAGCCTTGGAAATTCGATAACGTTCCCTACGGCGACCTTTTCTGGCAATACGCCAAGAATACCCGTCACTACGATGGACTTTGGTCAGACAAGGAAAATTACAGTGAGGAAAACAAGCTTCGCGACAAAAAGCAGTACGAGGATCTCGTCCGCTTGGCGTTGAGCGAGATAGATGAGAAGGAAAAAGAGCAGGAGATCTTCGATAACGCCATGCTCTTTGCGGTAAAGTAATATGGCAATATCTCCCGAAACACAAAAGCTTCTCTTAAGGATCGAGGAATACGAAAAAAAGGGATGGTTTGACAAGGACATCAACGATGACCCACCCACACGTCCTCTCCGTCCCGGCGAGGTAGACTACGTAGGCAAAAAGCTTTCCACAAGGCTTGGAACCAAAGTAGCAAATAAGATCGGTCAAAACCACTTTGAAAAAATGATGAAGCGAGGTGACGTCGTTCTCAAGGAGATACGCGGTCAGGAAAATCTCGCGGCGGTAGGCGACAAGGGCGCGCTTATCACCTGCAATCATTTCAGCGTATTCGACAACTACGCCGCCCTTAAAGCAGTTGATCCCATTCTGAAAAAAAGTATACTCTACAAGGTAATAAGAGAAGGAAACTACACCTCCTTCCCCGGCATTTACGGTTATCTTTTCCGTCACTGCAACACCCTTCCCCTTTCGTCCAATTTCAGCTGTCTCAAGGAACTGATGGCGGCTATGCACACCCTGTTTTCTCGCGGCGAGAAGATACTGATATACCCCGAGCAGGGAATGTGGTACAATTACCGCAAGCCCCGTCCTCTGAAGCTCGGAAGCTTCCGCTTTGCGGTGAGGGAAAAGGTTCCCGTGATCCCGCTCTTTATCACTCTTGAAGACACGGACAAATTGGGTGCTGACGGACTTCCCATTCAGGCTTATACCGTTCACGTTCTGCCTCCCATCTTCCCCGACGAAAAGCTGTCGGTACGCGAGGACACCGAGAGAATGTGCCGCGAAAATTACAGGCTTTGGAAGGAGACATACGAATCCTTCTACGGCATAAATCTGGAATACACTACCGAGGGTGAGGT
>JAZNII010000014.1:0-6173 GCA_045577415.1 Eubacteriales bacterium | reverse complement strand
CGACATGGCTACGATCCGACTTCATCCGTTCTCTTGTTATAAAGATTCGATTAAGCAGGTTGTTCCGTTTTTGAATGGGTGGGCGAGCCCACCCATTCAAAAATGCGTTCGCGTCACGAGCCAAAATGAATCGTAATAAGCTGAAACGGTACATTGCGAAAACAACAAAAAGGAGGATTTTTTATGATCTGCGTTGGTATTGACATCGCAAAAGGAAAAAGCACCGTGTGCTTTTTGAAACCGGGCGGAGAGGTTCTGAGGACACCTTACGACATCGAACACACCGCCGAAGAAGTCGGAAAGCTTATACGGGATATTCGCTCGTATGACGAGGAAGTTCGCGTAGTACTTGAAGCTACCGGGCACTACCATTTACCCGTGGTAGCGCAGCTGCTTGAAGCAGATATTTTTGTCTGTGTGGTCAACGCTCTGCGTATGAAAAAGTTCTGTTCACAGGACATTCGCAAGGCAAAGACAGATAAAATTGATGCGGCCAAAATCGCAGCTTTCGGTCTTACCTATTGGCAGGATCTGCAACGCGCCAAGCCGACGGATGAGGTATACCGCGAGCTGCGACTGCTCTCACGGCAGTATTTTCAACTTACGTCTATGCTTGTAAAGGCAAAAATCTCGCTGGGTAATCTTCTCGACAACGTCATGCCAGGTATTGCCGACGTACTCCAGGACCGGGATCCACACCACAAATTAACGGATTTTGTGCTGAAATACTTGCATTTTGACAAGATCACAGCCATGGGGGAAAAGAAATTTGTCTCAGGATACTGTTCTTGGGCAAAAAAACAGGGATACCGCATGTACGAACGCCAGGCAGAAGAGATCTTTGCCCTGGTTCAAAACAGTATCCCTGCGCTTCCTATGACCCCATCCACCACGATCGTAGTCAAGGAAGCTATTCGAGTTGTGCGCGAGATCGAAACCTCTCGCACCTCTATTTTATCACAAATGCAGACGTTTGCCAAGTCCCTTCCCGAATATTTTTTAATTCGTGAGATGGCTTGTGTTGGAGATACGCTGACTCCGCTTGTGATTGCAGAGATCGGTGACGTTCGGAACTTTCACTCCAAGCACGCTCTGATTGCTTATGCAGGGATCGATGCGCCGCCCTACCAATCCGGCGGATTTAACGGAACCGAACGGCATATTTCAAAACGGGGGAACGGTTATCTCAGGCACGTTGGCTTTGAGATCATGCAGTGCAAGCTTCGTCTCAAGCCCGAAGGCGATCCGGTCTACGAGTTTATCCAAAAGAAACGATCGGAAGGTAAATGTGGCAAAGAGGCCATGGTTGCCGGTATTAACAAATTCCTGCGTATTTACTACGGCAAGGTCACCGAGCTGTACCGTGAATTAGAGGCCTAATTACATACAACCGAATATCTCTCGGGCGAAAAATTTTATCCCTTTTCGCCCTTTTGGTGCGTCCCAAATTGCCTAAAAATTTTTCTCAATTATTTTCGAAAAATCTATTGACTTTTCTTAGCAGGTTTGCTTTCTGCATATCAAAAAGCCCCCACGAAAACCGTGGTGGCTAATTTCATTTTACCGCTAATTATGCAGACGCTCCGGGGGGAGCTTGTATTCTCTTCACGCAGCTTAAAAAACCGCTCCACGGATAGAAGTTAAATAATCCCCTTAATCTATTTCCTTTTCGGGAGTTTTTGAAAGGTGAGGGGGGAGAGGAAAACTTTTTTTGAAAAGTTTTCCTCTCCCCCTGCAATTCTCTTATATCATAACCGCTAAAGCGCACCAGCCGTTGTCAACAGCGCGCTCGACGATTTTAAAGCCGTAAGATTCGAAGCACGAAACTACGTCGTCGCAACGCTCGGCAATAATGCCCGAAGCTAAAAGAACTGTCTTTTCGCTCATAAAGGGCGCGACGTCGGGTGTCATGCGGATTATTATGTCCGCCACGATGTTAGCGCAAATTATATCGTAGCCGCCCACGCGGTTTTCGACCTGACGGAGAAGATCGCTCTGCTCGCACGTTATCTTGTCTTCGAGACCGCTCTCACGAATGTTCTCGTTGGCAACTCTGACGCTCATAGGGTCGATGTCGTACGCTCGGCACTCATTCGCGCCAAGCTTCGCTCCGCAGATAGCCAAAATTCCGCTTCCCGTACCGACGTCAAGGAGACTCATTCCCTCTTTAACGTATTTCTGAAGCAGTCCGATAATGAGGCGAGTGGTCTCGTGAGTTCCTGTTCCGAACGCCATACCGGGGTCCATGGTCACGATTATCTCGTCCTCTGCTGCTTCGTAGCTCTCCCACGCGGGAACGATCACGATCCTGCCGATCTTGAAGGGCTTGTAAAATTCCTTCCACGAGTTCGCCCAATCCTCCTCGCAAAGACCGATGACCTCGATATTTGCGTCAGCAAATCCACCCTCGGCAAGTCGCTCGCGCAAAAAAGCCATGTCGTCGGAAATATTAGCGTCCTTGGGGACGAAATAGGACACCGATGCGTGAGATTTATCCGCATTAAGTATCTTTTCGTCGATAAGGTCGCCATAGCAGGTTTTGAGATCTATGTCGCTGAGGTCGTCGATCAGCAGATTGCTGTCGATCACACTCATAAGAGACACTAATTCGTCAAGTCTCTCGGTCTTGACCGTCACCTTTATCTGAAGCCACTCGGTCACCTCGCCAAAGTCGCCGCAGAGGTAGTCTTTATCAATATTTTCAGTCATTTATATTCCTCTATTTTTATTTTTTATTTTCCAATATCCAATTTAATAGTTCTTCGTATTTCATCTCTCCTGATGCTACCGCAAGTCCTACTCGAGCCACGTCATCAACTGTTGGGGTTATTTTAACTCCGTTTGTTTCAAGAAAAGTCAGCAAAACATACATTCCTATTCTTTTATTTCCGTCAACAAAAGCATGATTTGAAATCAGCGAATAACCAATTCTCGCGCCCTTTTCTTCTTTAGTAGGATAGAGTTCTTGACCTGCAAAGGTCTGAAAGGCTGACTCGAGAGCGCTGTCAAGCAAAGCAATATCTCTGACATTTGGATCTCCGCCTGTCTCCTCGGTAATGAGTTTGTGCAACAAAAGCACCTTTTCCTTGCTGAATTTTATCATTTTGCAAGCTCCTCAAATGCCACACGATATTTTGCAAGTATTCTCGCAGCAACAAAATCTATTTTTTCGTCGTCCGTCATTTCAATAGTGTTTTCCTGCTCAATATCAATAAGTCTGTATTTCGGCTTATTGTTCTTGAAAATAAACACTTCGCCGGACTTGTCAACCATTCTTGCAACCTTTGAAAAATTCTGATTAGCCTCCGATATCGATACGATCTGTTCGGTGTTAATATTCATGTACCTGCCTCCTTTGATTTCTATCTAACTATATTATACACGAATTTTAGGATGTTGTCAACCTAAAATTCAATATTTGTTAATTAGATTAGTAAATAACAGAGACGGTTGACACCGTCTCCGTATATAAAACAAATATTACATTTATGTAGTCTATTCCTTTACCCCAAACTGCTCCGCAAATTCTTTTCTAAGTTGAGTGGTTTCATGTGTTTCTTCAACAGTTGTTTGTTCCACAAGTTTTCCGTCAAAATATGTAAATTGCTTATGATGAATCCTTTCAAGACTCGGTGTCACAAAAAGCTGATGGATCACTATGGGCATAGCTTCATCCTTTGCTAATAACAAAACTTCTCCAACACATACAGCTTTTTGGGGCCAATACAAAACACCAATAATATCAAAAATATCTCGACTTGATACAAAAATGTTCATAATAGATATATAGATAAAATAATATTTAAGTTGTGGAACAAAAAGTGCAATTATCAGAGGCACGACGGTTAATATTATCAATGGAAATGCGCATAATAGAATGGATTGTATTTTGTTCCATGCTCCAAACGAAGGCTTAACATATGCACTGATATAGGGAGAAACAACTTTAAACTTATTCGGGAAGAAGCATATCCTATCGACTCGTCTGCGTGATATTACACAAAACAAAACGTGACACATTTCATGTAATGGTAACAGTGCAAGACAAATCATGCACTTCACAATAATATCTGTGACACCTTTAGAATCAAAGGAAATAAACAAAATAGACATTAATATACTCAAAACGCCTAAAATTGTTACTAAAGCATTATTATAAAAGATTTCAAATCGAGAAACTCTATCAACTCTTTCCGCATTTTCCCACGTATATGAAACTCTTGGGCAAAAATGTGTTTCGTTCTTAAAAAATGCAATTATCATACTTACATAATAAGCTAATATACTCATAATGGCGAGGAATACTCGCCATTATGTATAATATTATTTTTTCTCCTTCTTGAAAAATCCCTTTTTCTTCTGATAGTTGCTTTCACCGCAAGCGTTGGCAAACGCGCGAAGCAGCTCTTTCTGCTTTTCGGTAAGTCCCTTGGGTACTTCAACGTTAACGCGGAAGATAAGATCGCCTCGACGGCTTGAATTTACCATCGGAACGCCCTTTTGACGCAAGGTAAAGGTAGTTCCCGTCTGGGTTCCCTCGGGTATCTTGAACTTTTCCCTGCCTTCAAGAGTTGGAACCTCGATTTCGGCGCCAAGTGTCGCTTCGGAAATAGTGATCGGCACCTCGCAGTAAAGATCGTAGCCCTCTCGTCTGAACGTAGGACTCTTTCTTACGCTGACCATAACGTAAACGTCACCCGCGATGCCGCCGTTTTTGCCGTCGTTGCCCGCGCCGCGGATAACGAGACCCTTACCGTGGTCGATTCCCGCAGGAATATCAACGGTTATGTTCTTGCTTATTCTCTCAAATCCCGCGCCGCGACACTTTGAACAAGGCGTCTTGATATACTTACCCGTTCCGCGACACTGATCACAAGTGGTGGTGGACTGGAACTGCATTCCACCAAGATTCTGCACTACTCTCCTCTGACCCGTTCCGCGACAGGTGGGACAGGTCTCGCTCTTGCCGTCGTCGCTTCCCGTACCGTTACAGTGAGCGCACTTTGCGTATCTCTGGAACTTTATCTCCTTTTTGCAACCAAAGACCGCTTCCTCGAAGTTGATAGTTACGTTGACCTCTATATCGTCGCCCTTTTGAGGACCGTTGTTTCTGCGAGAACGCGAGCCGCCTCCGAAAAAGCTACCGAAAATATCGCCAAGATCGACGTCAAAGCCGCCTCCGCCAAATCCGCCAAATCCGCCATAACCACCAGCACCCGACGTGGGATCAAACGCTGCGTGACCGTATTGGTCGTATTTTGCCTTTTTATCCGCGTCAGAAAGGACCTCGTATGCCTCGTTGACCTCCTTGAACTTCGCCTCGGCGTCCTTGTCGCCTGGGTTTACGTCGGGATGGTACTTCTTCGCAAGTCCTCTGTACGCTTTTTTTATCTCGGCATCGGACGCGCCCTTATTTACGCCCAACACCTCATAATAATCTCTTTTATCTGCCATAATTACTGTTAATTGCGGGGAGAAAACTTTTTGAGCAAAAAGCTTTTCTCCCCGCACCCCTCTTTCAAAAGCTTTCCCGAAAAAAGGCAAATTAAACCGCTTGCTTGACTTGTAGCCGTGAAAAATCTATTGCCTTATTATTTGCACTTTATGGGAAAGCACGGTTTATGTGCTTTCCCATCATTTTAAAATATTACTTGTTGGAATTATCCTCGTAGTTAGCGTCGTAGAACTGACCGTCCTGAGCGCCTGCGTCGCCGCCCATATTGGGGTCAAAGCCCTGACCCTGTGCGCCGCCCTGCTGTGCGTAGAGCTTCTCGCTGATCTTGTAGAACGCCTTTTCAACAGCCTCGGTATCAGCCTTGATAGCCTCGGTGTCGCCGCCGTTTACAGTTTCCTTAAGCTTTGCGATCGCAGACTCAACCTCTGCCTTATCAGCCGCGTCGACCTTGTCGCCAAGCTCGGAGAGCATCTTTTCACTCTGGAATATCATAGAATCTGCTCTGTTCTTAACTTCAACCGCTTCCTTAGCCTTCTTGTCCTCCTCGGCGAACTTCTCGGCATCCTTAACTGCCTTGTCGATGTCGTCCTGAGACATATTGGTGGAAGAAGTGATAGTGATGTGCTGCTCCTTACCTGTTCCCTTATCCTTTGCGGTTACGTTAACGATACCGTTAGCGTCGATGTCGAAGGTTACCTCGATCTGAGGAATTCCACGG
>JAZNII010000013.1:0-19511 GCA_045577415.1 Eubacteriales bacterium | reverse complement strand
AAGTGCGACTACTGGTTTGACGGCGAGCTTCAGGAGGAGAACGGATACGTGCTGAATATCGTTCCCAGAACCACCGAGCTTCACCGTCCCGTTGACGTCCGTTGCCTCTTTAAGGTAGATCTTGAATACGTCTCCGACAAGCTCTTTATCGCTTGCGAGACCCCCGAGATCTTTACCGTTAAGGTCAACGGCATCGAGATAGACAAGACCGATTGCGGCTATTTCCGCGACATCTCATTCCGTCTCCTTGACATTCAGAAGTATGCCAAGGTTGGTATCAATGAGATCGAGTTCTTCTCCAAGATCCAGCAGTCCGAGGAGACCTTTGAGAACATTGAAAAGAGCAAGAAGTTCGAGTCCGAAAAGAACAAGCTTACTTACGATATGGAGATCGAGGCTATGTACCTCGTTGGTGACTTCGCGGTCAAGGCCGAGGGCGTATTCGAGCCTATCCCCAACAACGCTTATTTCTTTGACGGCAAGTTCACCGTTGTGAAGCCTGCGGAGGAGATCGAGCTTAAGAATCTTGAGCAGAACGGCTACACCTTCTTCTCGGGCGAGCTTACCGTTTCCAAGAAGTTCACACTTGATAGCACCGATTATAAGCTTTCCTTTGTCAAGAACGGCTTCAACGCGCTCAGGGTTAAGGTCAACGGCAAGCAGGTTTGCACCACCATGTGGGCGCCCTACGATATCGACCTTTCCGATTATCTCACCGTTGGCGAGAACGTGGTCGAGCTGACTATCGTTAACAATCTCCGCAACCTTCTTGGTCCTCATCACCATACAGGAGGCGAGCTGCTCAGCGTGACTCCCTCGTCCTTCTATAAGGAGCGTTGCATCTGGAACAACTTCAACACAGGTTACTTCACCTGGAAGTATAGCTTCGTAAATACAGGATTGATATAATTGAATAATAATGCGGGGGAGAAAACTTTTAGAAAAAAGTTTTCTCCCCCGCGCCCCCTCTTTCAAAACCTTTCAAAAGGGCAGAGGGAGATTTCTTATTGATTAAAACACCGCCGCACTCGAAAAAGAGTGCGGCGGTGTCTTTTGGAAATGTTACCAATTTTCGCTGTTAGCCTTTTTGTATTGTGACAGCTGTAAGGCTTCCTTTGCCTTCAGCTTTTCGAGTATTGCCATGTTCTCAATCATGAGCTTGACGATATTTTCAAGCGTTGAGCCTTTGGAATAGTCGGCAACGCAGACATAGTTTATTCGTTCATCGTCAACCAACGGCTTGACGGTCTCGCTTCTGCCGAGAGGGTAGAGTGCTATGGATTTCCCGCCCTTTTCCTTAACCATTTTCATGCAAGGGATATCAGTCATTCCGTCGCCTATGTATATCATATTTATGTATGCTATTCGGCGCAGACTTTCATCCTGCAAGCGATTGAGGTTGTAGTCGTCTGTTACGTCAAGAATACCCTTTGATATGCGGTAGATGTACTGTGTTTTGAGGGTGTAGTTAATTGCTAATGCAGGCCAAAGCGTTTCGCCGTTCTCGTCGTACATATATTTGCAGGCATAGATGCGCTTGAAATATTTTGCGATAGGGGTGCCTTGGATGATCTCGTAAGTGCCGGACGAGATGATATAATGTTCGATTTTAACGCCAACGGATTCTCCAAAGCTGTTGATGCGGTCGAACCAGGTCTCAACGCCCTTGAAAAGAACCACGTTTTTACCGCAGCTTTTGAGATATTCCTCGGTCAGAGGTATCCCTTTTTCCTTGCACTTTTGGATCATCACAAACATATACGCTAAAACCTTTTCGACCTCATGGGTCTGGGTGATGTTTGCGGCTTCGCCCCAGAAATCATCGGAGTTCATATCAAGGTTTTTGATAAAGTCATATTCCTGCATATCGGTGGTGCAGAGTGTTTTGTCGAAGTCATAAAGTATTCCTATGGTGGGTCTTGACATAATCGGGTCTCCTTTCGAAGAAAAAGTGGACAATTTGCTCTTTTTTTAATTATAAATTATATCGCACTTTTTCTTCAAAAGTCAAGAGGAGAGAACAATTTACCTGTTTTACAGTTCATATTGTTCTTGTTTGAGATCAACTTCAATACAGTTTGTACTTCAGCCGCAGATTGTCAGCTATCATGGCGATGAATTCGCTATTGGTGGGCTTCCCACGGTTATTTTGAATTGTGTACCCAAAGTAAGAATTGAGGGTATCCACGTCGCCTCTGTCCCACGCGACTTCGATTGCGTGGCGGATCGCTCTCTCAACACGGCTCGTTGTGGTCTGATATTTCTTGGCGACGGAGGGGTAGAGAACCTTGGTGACACTGTTGATAATGTCAGAGTCCTTGACCGTCAGGAGGATAGCGGTGCGGAGATACTGATAGCCCTTGATATGAGCGGGAACACCGATTTGATGAATGATGCGGGTGACCTGCGCCTCAATATCGGGGGTGTTGTCTGCGATCTCGTTCTTTTCTGCCTGCGCCGATTCAGATCTTTGATTGCGATTTTTCAGCATACTGTCAACGTATTCGATAAGGTTCGATTGATTTATAGGCTTGATAAGACAAAGCTCCGCGCCTGCCTGAAGCGCTTGGACGAAGATGTTCTGATTGGATATGGGAGAGGTCATTATCATTACGGGCGGCTTGTCACTGCCGTAGGAAAGAGATTTAGCGCTTCTGACCACGCTGAGTCCGTCTATCTTGGACATCCAGATATCAATTATCACCACGTCGGGGTGGATCCGACCAATTTTCGCGAGGGCATCCTCTCCGTTGACAGCTTCCTCTATGTATCGGCATCCCGCCCGCAAAAAACAGTCCTTTATGAGGGCGCGACCGGACGAATTTTCGTCGGCAATAAGTATTTTTGTTGTGTATTCCACTTTTGTGTATCCTCCTGAAAGATATTTTTTATTGATTACGGTTATATTTTACCATAAATTGGAAAATTTTGCAATACTATTTCCAAAAATTACCAGTAGTCATTTTTACCAAAATTTTCCAAAACAAATTGTCTTTTGTAACAAAAAAGTAGAATGTTTTGAAAAAGAATGACGAATACATTGAAAATATGTCGAAAAACAAAAAAAGGGAGCAAAAGCTCCCTTATAAAGTAGGTTTTAGCAAATTTTCAGATATTCGACCTCTTTTTGCGTCAGCTTGCGCCATTTTCCCTCGGGGAGATCGCCCAGCTTCAGTTTTCCGATAGCCACTCTTTGCAGACGGAGAATACGCACGCCGTGAAGCTCGCACATTCTGCGTATCTGACGGTTTCTGCCCTCAAAAAGCTCAAATTCGGCAACCGTGGTGTTTTCGTCGCCGCCCACGTAACGCACTCTCACCCTCATAGTCAGTCTGCCGTCAAGCTCCACAGGCTCGCCGAGAACCGACAGACTTTCGGGTTCAAATTTTCCCTTTAAGGTGACGTGATATATCTTGGGAATAGAATGACGGGGGTGCGTCAGCTTGTTGGCAAGCGAGCCGTCGTTGGTCAGCAGAAGCAGACCGTCCGAGTCCATATCAAGCCTACCCACGGGATAGAGACGGACGCTTTTGCCATCCTCGCCCGCGAGGTCACGGCAAAGATCGGTGACGTTTCTCCGACCCTTTTCGTCGCTTGCGGTACAGACGATGCCGCGAGGCTTGTTGAGCATTATGCAGATTTTATCATCTGCCGCAGCCTTTACCTTTCGACCTCGCCAGACTACCTCGTCATACTCGGGGTCTATCTTCTCTCCAAGCTCGGCTACATGACCGTTGACGGTCACCTTGCCTTGTTTTATTTCTTCCTCTGCCGCGCGGCGAGACATTACGCCGCAATCGGTGAAATATTTCGAAATTCTGATCTTTTCCATCTTGATTTTTCAATTCCGTTGCCAAGCAACATTTATTTGTTAAATAGGGAAGTAATTCTTTCCCAAAGCGATTTTTTGTATTTTGTTCCCTCAGCCGAATAACTTGCGTAAAGGGGCGCTGAGGCTACGGCTTTTCCGTCCACGGTATAGATAACACGACCTAAGATCTCGCCCTCTGATATGGGGGCATATTCGAATCTTGCCGCCTCTATCCGACATTCTGCCGCCAGCGCGGATCTTGGCAGAGTTGCTCTTATCTCTCCAAGGTTTGTGAGAGTGACGTATTCCTTGTCACTGCCGACCACGGGCAGAATGTGTGCAAGCTCCCCGTCGGCGGCGAGTAATCTCGATTCGTAAGCCGAAAATCCGTAATCAAGGAGTGCCTTGTGGTCTTGCCAATCGTCGGGGGCAGACAGGGTAACGCAGATAAGGTTAAGTCCGTCGCGCTCTGCCGCGCTGACCAGACATCGCCCGCTTTTTTTCGTGTATCCGGTTTTGACCCCAATAGCGCCGTCGTAGCTCTTTAAAAGCTTGTTGTGATTTATAAGAAGTCTGACACCCTCGGTTCCGTTGAGAGGTATGGTTTTTTTGTGAGTGGACACGGTCTCTCTGAAGGTGTCGTTTTTCATAGCGGCGGCGGCGATTATGGCAAGCTCACGCGCCGTGGTGTAATGCTCGGGATCGTCAAGACCGTGGGGATTTGTAAAATGCGTATCCTTAAGACCAAGCTCCGCCGCCTTTTGATTCATCATATCGGCAAAGCCCTCGACGCTTCCTCCTATTTCCACCGCGATAGCCGTCGCCGCGTCGTTTGCCGATTCAAGAAGGGTGGCGTAGAGAAGATCCTCAAGGGTCAGCTGCTCGCCCTCGTAAAGGTATACCGACGATCCCTCAACGCCGACGGCGAGAGGGGAGATCTCAACGGTTTTCTCGGGTTCTCCCTTTTCGATAGCAACCAGAGCGGTCATGATCTTGGTGGTTGAAGCCATAGGCATACGCTTATCGGGATCCTTGGAGCAAAGAATTGCGCCGCTGTCCCCGTCGATAAGTATCGCCGATTTGGCAGAAACGCTTGGGGTCGGGATGCCCGACGACAAAGCCGCGGTTTGTGTTATGTCCGCAGCTTCACCTTTCCCGACGTCGGACAGGGAAGAAGCTTTGCCGCATCCCGAAAAAGCCGAGCAATACAACAATAAAGCCGTCGTAATGACCGCGGCTTTTAAAAATGCACCTTTATATTTTCCTAAAAAAGACATAACTATTCCTCCGGACAAGTAAGCCTTACTGCATTATATTTGTCCGGAGAAATATTTATTCTAAAAAGTGGCAATTTGCCGTTAGATCATTCCTCGTCTTCCTTTGCGAAGATTGCCTTGATCCTTGCGATGATCTCGGGGGAACGGTCAATAAGGTCGGAGATCTGCTCCAGAGGATCGGTGGGGTTTTTTACGCCGATATTGATAAGCTCAACGTCGCCGTTCTTGGAGACCGCCAGAATACCGATAGGCTGAACCGAAATTCCGGTTCCTCCGCCTGCTCCGAAGTTCTGGGGCTTATCCTTTGATCCTCCTGACTTGTCGTTGAAGTCAACTCCACCTGTAGCGAAGCCTGCCGCTACCTTGGAGATCGGGATAAGAGTCGTACCCGATGCGGTCTCAACGGGAGTTCCCATAACAGTGTCCGCGTCGATCATGTTTCTGATCTGCGCCAGAGTTGCTTGTACCACTTCCTGAAGCTTGTTTTCGGATGCCATAGTTGTAATTTCCTTTCATTATATATAAGTTACTTTATATATGCTAAAGATCCGCAAATGCGGAAGGTTGCCTTATTTCTTTTGTCCCTTTTGGGATACTGTCTGCTTGCTTCCATCACCGCTTGCCGCCGTCTTGATCTGAGACGTTAACGAAGACGGTTTTTTGTGACCCGCGCCGTCGCTTTGACTTTTGGTGGGCTGAATTTTTGTCCAACCGACAATGCCGGGGACAGCGGTCTTGATGACCGTCCATAGAAACGAGCCGAGGCTCATAGAAAATGCCAGCTTGACGTCAAATTTAATATCCTCTGCAAGGAAGTCGGGATAGACGCAGATGTCGGCGTTCCTTGAAACGTGAAGATTGGAATGCCTCTCTAAAACGTAAAGGATAGGCTCGATAGTCGATGCGATAGTGGTGGTAAGAAGGGCGGTTTTTGCGGCGTTATCCGAGCCTACGGCGATGCGTATTCTCGTAAAGTGAAAATGAAAATGCCCTATAAAGGATGTAAAAAAGGTTCTGATGACCGTGAAAAACAGGTCTGCCGCATCATCAACAGCCGGCCACTTCGAGAGCTTTTCACGGAACTGCTGCCTTTTTTGCTTTGCGGTAAGCTTGTTGCCCATAGCCTTTTTTTTGCGTTTCTTTGCAGCCCTTTCAGCCTTCTTTTTAGCCTCCGCTTCGGCTTTCTTGGCGGCTCTTTCTGCCGCCTTGCGGTCACGCTTGGCTATTTTTGCGGGAGTGTAGTCGCGAATATTGTATTTTTTCGGTTTTTTGGGAAGGATCGTGTATCTGATACCCAAAAACGATACCCAAAAACGAAATTCGTCCTTGAATTCGATGCCGACCTTGACTCTGACCGTGAAGACAAGCACGGGTATTGCTATTATGATCGCCACGACCGCCAGCACTACACATAGGATTATTTTAGGAAGGTCCGTATCAGTCACTCCTTTCACCAAAATTTTAATTGACCGTTATTCTTCGGTAGATTGAGGGTCTGCGGAGACCGCCGCCATTCCCGCTGTGAAGCCTACCTCCTCAACTGCCATAGCCTCAGGAGTGGCTTCCATCGTGGGGGAAAGCTCGGTCTCGGGCAGGTCGTCGAGAGAGGAGAGACCGAAAACTCGCAGGAATTTTTCGGTGGTGGTATAAAGCATAGGTCTGCCTGGGGCGTCAAGACGGGAGAGAGACTCGATAAGCCCCTTGTCGATAAGCGAGGTCATAGCGTAGGATGAGTCTACTCCGCGAACCGCGTCAACGTAGGCTCTCGTTACGGGCTGATTGTATGCGACCACCGCAAGCGCCTCCATTGTGGAGTTTGAGAGATTGCCTCCGCGCTTGATGCCCAGCGCCTCTCTTATATAGGGAAGAAATTCTTCCTTGGTGGCAAATTGACAGGTGTCGGGGTACATCAAAAGAAGCACACCGCGCTTTGATTTTTCGGAGTTGTATTCACGGCTCATAGCCTCTATCATGCTTTTGACGTCCTTTTCGGAAAGTCCAAGGACCTCGGAAAGCCTTGCATATTCAACGGGATGTCCGGCGGCGTAAAGTATCGCCTCGATAGCGGCGGTCACCTTTTCAAGGGTGATGCTCTCGGTTTGGTTAGTGTTGACTTCGCTCATTCTCCGTCTCCTCCGTTTTCGTCGTTATTACTGTCAAAATTCATTTTTAACGGTTCTGCCGCCTTGTCAAAATCCGATGAGTAAAGCTCGCGGCCCTCCGCGTCCTTTTCTATCTCGTCGGTGTTTTCGTTTATCACGAAGGTGGCGTCGTCGCCGAGCAGAGTTCCCTCGGCACCAAAAATAAGTATCTTTCTGATCTTGATAAGCTCGAGAACGCCTAAGAATATAGCGATCATATCGGGCAGGGAAACGCTGTCGTCAAGTAGCTCCTTGAGGCTTGTCGCTTTTTTCTTTGACATCTTGTTAAGTATTCCCGTGATCTTGACCTCAACGGGAACGATAGGCGAGCTTATCATGGGAGTGAATACCGAGCGCTCGACCTTGGGTCTGTTTTCGTTGTAAGTGACTATGCGGCGCACCGCAAGGCAGAGCGACTCCACCTCCTGATCAAGGACGAAGGTCTTGTCAACGCTTATCTCGTCGGTGTCCTTTTCAAGTCTGCCGCTGAAGCGGGGATAGAGAAGCGCCATCTTTTTTGCCGCCTCCTTTGCCTGCTGGAATTTGAGCAGGGCATCAGCAAGGGCGGCTCTGGGGTCCTCCTCCTCGGCCTCGGGCTTGGGGAGAAGAAGCTTGGATTTTATCAGCATAAGCTCGCTTGCCATAACGATGAACTCGCTTGCAAGCTCCATATCAAGGCTCTGCGCCTCCTCGATGTATTGAATGTACTGCTCGCAGATAACGTTGATCTGAATATTGTCTATCGACATTTTATTCTTTTGTATCAACGATAGCAGAAGGTCAAGAGGCCCTTCAAAAGTCTCAAGACGGTAGCTTATTGCGTCCATAATTTAAGGACCTCCTTTCCGAAAGTGTCAGATAAGATTGATGATCAAGGCGTAGGCAAGATCTAAGATGCGGAGAACTCCGTTGGCTATTCCGAAATATGCCTGTTCAGCCAAATAGCTGAACGGAGAAAAATTGAAAAATCTCGAGCATGCCATAAGCAGGATCAGTACGCCGAACATAATATAGCGCTCGTATTTCATTATTCCGAAATACCATCTGGGCGGCAGGAACGTGAAGAAAAAGCGCGAGCCGTCAAAGGGTGGGAGCGGAATAAGGTTGAAAAATGCGTAGATGAAATTTATAAGGCTGAAATAAGAGAAAAAGTCAAAGAGAACCGACTGTAATGCTTCATAGTAAGCCGCTTCCGCAATTTGGGGCGCGTGAAATGGTATTACAAAATACGCGAAGAAAAATACACAGCCCGAAAAAATTGCTCCCAAAGCACCCAAGATCATATTTGAAAGCGGACCTGCGATTGCAGTCAGCGCCATGCCCCACTTGGGATTTTTGAAATTACGCGCATTGATTGGCACAGGCTTTGCCCAACCGAAGCCGAAAACAAGCATCATAAGAGTACCTATAGGATCGAGATGCTTGGCGGGATTGAGAGTGACTCGTCCCAGATTGTACGCGGTGCGGTCACCCATTATGCGCGCGGCAAATCCGTGAGCCGCCTCGTGCGCGGAAAGGGCTATAAGCACTACGGGGATCATAAGAAGAAGCTGAATTATCAGATTTCTCCAATCGCCCGTAGCGATGCCTTTCGTAATAATAGAAATAAGCATTTATTGCCTCCGTAAAATTTACAGCTTTATATCGGAGCAGTCTGCGATGGCGCGCCAAAGCTCCTGCTTTCCCTCACCCTTGAGAGAGGAAAAGGGAATTATCGGTGTACCATCGCGGATGATGGGATCGCTTGTGATCTTTTCAATGCAAGCGGCACGATCCGTTTTGTTGAGCTTGTCGATCTTGGTTATGACGATGATATAGGGGATGTCCGAATTGTTCATAAAATCGATCATCATAGCGTCGTCCTTTGTGATGCAAGCGCGACTGTCGATAAGCTGAACTACGCCTTTGACAAGGTCGATGTTCTTGTTCTTGGTAAAATAACCGTCGGTGAGTGACGACCACTGCTGCTTGTTGTCGTGATTTCTCGCGGCAAAGCCGTAGCCGGGCAGGTCAACGAGAAAGAGCTTTTTGTCTACCTCGTAAAAGTTGACGGTGATAGTCTTGCCGGGGGTAGCCGACACTCTCGCAAGACTTTTTCTGCCAAGGAGAGTGTTGATAAGCGAGCTTTTGCCCACGTTGGAGCGACCCGAGAGCGCCACCTGGGGGATCGGGTCGGTGGGGAACTGACTTGCAAAACCCGCGGTCATTTTAAGATTTACATTTTGTGTGTTAAGTCCCATAATTAAGCCTTTCGGATTGTTGTGAAAAGCAAACAGGGCTTACTTTTCACACTTTGCCCGTCTTGCGGCAGGCGTTTTTCTTGAAGTGGTGGGCAGGGCTACCTCGCCGTCCTCGGCGGATGCGTTACAGACGCGACGCTCACAGACGCTTTCGCGGACGAGAGCGTTTGCAAGCACCTCGTGAGCGCGACGGCAGGGAATGAAGGTCACGTTTTCGCGTACCATGGGATCGACCTCGTGGAGATCCTTCAGATTGTCCGCGGGGATGATGATGGTGCGAACGCCTGCGCTGTAAGCCGCCATGGTTTTCTCACGGAGACCGCCTATAGGCAGAACGTTTCCGCGTATTGTGATCTCACCCGTCATAGAAATGTCGCGACGGACGGGAATTCCTGAAAGTGCGCTGATAAGAGCGGTGAGAGTGGTTATTCCCGCGGACGGACCGTCTTTGGGAACCGCGCCCTCGGGGAAGTGGATATGTATGTCCTTTTTCTGATAGAAATCGGGGTTTATGCCGTACTCGGTTGCGACCTGACGGGCGTATGTGATCGCCGCGTGAGCCGACTCCTTCATAACGTCGCCGAGAGAGCCTGTAAGCTCAAGCTTACCCGTGCCGTCCATAATAGCCGCTTCGACCTTAAGCAGATCTCCGCCCGATTGAGTGTACGCCATACCGTTGACAACGCCTATCTCGTCGTATTGCGAGATCGCTTCGGGTATTATCTTCTTGGGACCGAGGAATACTTTGAGATCCTCGGATTTGACGGTTATTTTAGCCGCACCCTCCTCGATGATCTGCTTCGCCGCCTTGCGGCAGAGAGCCGCCAGCTCGCGCTCCAGGTTGCGGACACCCGACTCGCGGGTGTAGCAGTCGATGACGTCGGAGAGCGCCGCGTCGGTGATCTTCAAGGTTCTCTTGCTAAGTCCGTGACGCTTCAGCTGCTTGGGGATGAGGTGATTTTTCGCAATTCCGAGCTTCTGACTCTTGGTGTAGGTGTGAAGCTCGATTATCTCCATTCTGTCGATAAGGGGGCGGGGAACCGTGTCAAGAGTGTTAGCGGTTGCTATAAATATGCAATCCGAGAGATCGAAGGGAAGCTCTACGAAATGATCGCGGAAGAATTTGTTCTGTTCGGGGTCAAGGACCTCAAGCATAGCGCTTGCGGGGTCGCCGCGTCCGTCGTTTGCCATTTTGTCGATCTCGTCGAGGAGTATCAAGGGGTTTTTTACACCCGCTTGGGTAACTGCCGCGATGATACGACCGGGCATAGCGCCGACGTAGGTCTTTCTGTGACCGCGGATGTCTGCCTCGTCGCGAACACCGCCGAGAGATACTCTTACGTACTCACGCTTCATAGCGCGCGCCAAGGAGGATGCAATACTGGTCTTACCTACTCCGGGAGGGCCGTACAGACATATTATCTGTCCCTTGAGGTCGGGATTAAGCTGTTTGACGGCAAGATATTCGAGAAGTCGCTCCTTGACGTCCTCAAGACCCTCGTGGTCGGCGTCAAGTATCTTTTTTGCCGCCTTGATGTCGGTTCTGTCCTTTGTGGACTTATTCCAAGGCAATTCAAGGCAGACGTCAAGGTAGTTGGAAATGACGGTAGCCTCGGCGCTTCCGAAGGGAGAGCGCGCGAGACGGTCGTTTTCCTTAAGGAGCTTTTTCTGTACCTCCTCGGAAAGACCTGCCTTCATTATTTTATCGTAATATTCCTCGGTGTCCGAAAGCCCGTCTCCAAGCTCCTCCTGTATTGCCTTCATTTCCTCGCGCAGATAATATTCGCGCTGACCGCGGTTTATTCTCTCGCGAGTCTTTTTGTGAAGCTCGTTTTCAAGACGGAGCAGGTCGATCTCATCCTCGGCGATCTCAAGCACCGCGTCTATTCGGCGGTACGGCTCGAAAATTCCGAGAACGTCAAGCTTGTCCTCGTATTTAACGAAAAGATTTGACGCTATAACGTCGGCAAGCAGGGCGGGGTTTTTTATGGATTTGAACGTGGGAAGAATGTTTTCCGCAGGGGGAGGGAGCAGCTTTGCCATCTGCGTTGCCGCTTCGGTAAGGCGGCGAAGATATGCTTGGTTTTTTATTCCTGGAGTATCGGGCAGAGCTACGGTTTTGCAGATAACGTCGGCGGTGTTGTATTTTCCTGTCTTTCGGTAAGATGTTACAATAGCGCGTGACATACCCTCGGCGATGCAGCGGAGAGTTTTTTCTCCAGCGTTTATAAGCTGCTTGATCTTGATAACGGTTCCCACCTCAAAAAGCTGAGGCTCTCCCTCGCCCTCGTCGGGCTTTATCGGTACGGCGACCGCGTATTTAGAACCCTCGAATGCCTCTCTGAGTGCGTCGCAGGAGCCAAAGGCGTTGTCTCCCACCTCGAGATTGATTATCTCTCCGGGGAAAGCCACCGTTGAGCTGAGCGCTACCAGAGGAAGCGAGAGCTTTTCGGCTTTAACTGTATATTCTGACATTAAGTATTCTCCAATCTTTATGTGTAGTGCGATATATTATGTATTCGCCGTGAGGCGTAATTTGCGATTATAATTATACCATTATATCATTATACCACATCTTGCGAAGAATTTCCACAGTTTTTTATAATTTTTACAATTTGTACAATTAATATATACCTATATGTACCTTTCCTGCCACCAGCTGCAGGAAAGGTACCGAAAGGAAAGCCGCACGGGGGAATAGGGGCGGATTCTAAAAATCCGCAAAATACGACAGTAAAATTTAAATCAAAGGCGGATTTTTCGAACAGCCCCTCCCCCGTGTCCCCCAACCCCAATGGGTTGATATAGTGGCATAAAGATAATAGCCGTATTAAACTTTTAAACTCAAAGAGGCTTTCCCTTTGGGAAAGGTCGCTTTGCGACAAAGCTTAAAGCTTCAATAAGATTACGACTACGTTTCAAAATTGAAAGACGAAATTCACCTCTATAAATCAATAAATCCTTTTCGTCGGCTATGCCGACAGGAGAGGGGTTTCTTAAGGGGAGAGGATGTCGCAGGGCGAGAAAATGCGGCATGTTCGCTTTTTCTCGAACAAAACCCTCTCCTCTTAAGCGGCGTTTCTTTTGTAACTTTTCTTGTCGCTGATGACAAGAAAAGTTAGTATTAAACCAACAGATAAATTACAATTTGCAAATACACAAAAGCATAAAAAAAGCACAACGAGCGGTTTTTATTGCGTCAAGATATCATTAGATTGATATTTCGCCAAAAACCAGCAAGCTGTGCAGGAATAAGTAACCGACGCGGATCGGTATTCTTATCGGGAATTATATTATACACTACCTCCGCGGTTTTGTAAATATCCATTTTGTACGATTTTTTGTCGTTTTTTTTGTGCAAAAAAATAGGGAGTAGATTTTTCGCTCATTTGTCGTAGTGGTTTTTGTTGCTTTTGTATAAACCAAAATGTCGCAGTGGGTTTGGACGAGGCAAAATCCCTTTTGCAATAAGGAAATCCGATTAATTTGAGAATTTTTGATTTTTTTTTGAAAAACACTTGACAAACTGCTTTTTGCGTGATATAATAGTTGCCGTAACAAAGTGAAGTTCCGCTTCCACCCTGACGCTTGGCGAGCAGAGGTCAATAGCATTCCCTTAAATAAAAGGGAAGAAGTCCGTAGGAATACGGAGGCTTGGCGCGGAACGGAAATGTTCTGCGTTTTTTTACGCAAAAGTCCGACAAATATAAATAGAACGATCAATTCTATTCAATGGAGGTGTGTACCATAGCAGCAAACAATTCAAAGGATACTCTCACCAATGAGGCGATAAACTTCCCCCAGGTAAGAGTTATCGGTTCCGACGGTGAACAGCTTGGCATTATGAGTTCGGAGCAGGCGCTTAAAATGGCATACGACAAGGGACTTGATCTCTGTCTTATGACCGCGCAGGCAAATCCCCCCGTGTGCAAGATCATGGATTTCGGAAAGTTCCGTTTCGAGCGTGAAAAGCGCGAGAAGGAAGCCAAGAAGAAGCAGCAGACGGTTGAGCTTAAGGAGATCCAGCTCTCTCCCAGAATCGACACTCACGATTTTGAGACCAAGGCAAAGCAGGCGCGTAAGTTCCTTGAGGCAGGAAATAAGGTTCGTGTTGTCATGAGATTCCGCGGACGTGAAATGAGCCACATGGCAATAGGTCGCGAGATCATCGACAAGTTTGCGGAGATCTGTTCCGAGGTAGGAACAGTAGATAAAAAGCCCTCGGTTGACGGACGTATCATGAGTATGGTCATTAACCCAATAAACACCAAGTCGGCAAAATAAATTCAGTAAATTTTTAGTATAAGGAGAATATAAAAATGGGAAAAGTCAAGACACATAAGGCTTCTGCCAAGAGATTTTCGGTTACCGGCACAGGCAAGGTTAAGATGAACCACTGCCACCACCGCCACAATTTGGGTCTTAAGACTCAGAAGAGAAAGAGACACCTCCGTTCCGGCGCTATCATGAGCGAGGCTATGGCGCCCAACATCAGAGTGCTGATCCAGAAGTAATTTGAAAAAGTAATCGAGAAAGGAAATAAGAAAAATGGCAAGAGTTAAGGGCGCTATGATGACGCGCAAGAGAAGAAAGAAGATATTGAAGGCAGCTCGTGGCTACTGGGGCGCAAAGTCCAAGCACTTTAAGATGGCTAAGCAGGCCGTACTTAAGAGCGGAAACTACGCATTTGCTGGCCGTAAGCAGAAGAAGAGAGATATGAGAAGACTCTGGATCACCAGAATCAGCGCTCAGGCAAAGGTTTGCGGAATGAACTATTCCACCTTTATGAATGGTCTCAAGAAGGCAAACGTCACTCTCAACAGAAAGATGCTTGCTGAGCTTGCAGTATCCGACAAGGCAGCTTTCGCAGCTCTCGCAGAGCAGGCAAAGGCAGCTCTCTGATAGAATTGAATACAAAACCCGGTAATGGATATTACTGGGTTTTTGTCATAGATAGGGACAAATTGATTTTGTCTACATAGACAAAAAAGAAGCAAAAATTCATACAAAAACATCCAATTTTGGATCAAATTGGTCAGAAAATCTTGAAAGGAGGCAGACGGCTTATGGCATTTGACAGAGAGATCATTACGTCGCCGCAAAATAAATACGTCAGCCTCGCCAGGGGTCTGGCTAATAAAAAGAACAGAGAAAAAGAGAGATCGTTCCGCTTTGACGGCGTAAAGCTGATGTGCGAGGCGCTAAAAAAGGGTATTCATTTGAGCTTTGTTTTGGCGTCGGAGGATGAGTGGAGTTCGGTTTTGGAAAAGTCCGAAAAGCTTTATGGTATAAAGGAAAGCGACATTGTATGTCCCGTTATTCCGGTTCAAAAGTCTGTTTTTGACAAATTGAGCGAGGAGATGGCTCCCGAGGGAGTTATCTGCGTGGCGGAGTACGCAAATGAGCTTCATCGAGAGCTTGGCGAGGGCGACAAGATCGGGTGTGCAGACGATGAGAAGGTGCTTATCCTTGAATCGGTAAGAGACCCGCAGAACGTGGGCGCTATTGTCCGAGTTGCCGCCGCCTTTGGCGTTGACCGTATCGTTATGAGCCGCGATTGCGCGGACATTTACAACCCCAAAACGCTTCGCGCGTCCATGGGTACGGTGTTCGGGGCGAAGATAGACAGAGTAGCTAATATCCCTTACGCCGTAAAGGAATTACAGAGTTGCGGTAGAAGAATATTCGCCGCGGCACTGGAGAGAGAATCCGAGCAGCTTGGCGAGCTTGAGATACGAAACGGTGACTGCGTTATCATCGGAAACGAGGGTCACGGACTAAGCGCAGAGGCGATAGAGGTCTGTGACGGCACGGTCTTCATACCTATGGCTGACGGAGTGGAATCGCTCAATGCGGCTACGGCAGCGGCGGTTTTAGTCTGGGAATTTTTCGGTCCTACACGTTTTGGGGGAGGTAAATTGTGAGCAACGATTTAAAATGGATATGGTTAGCTGAAAAATGCGGGCCCGGCAGCACGGAGCTTTTAAAGCTCATTGAAAAGCTGGGCAGCATTGACGATATATTTGCCGCCGATTACGACGGCTATTGCGATACGGGTGTCAGCGAAAGGCTTTGCGAGGATCTTTGCGATAAGGATACCGCAAACGCAATGAAGGTAATGTCATACTGCCGCGCGGCGGGAGTGACTTTGCTGACCTACGATTCGCCGAGATACCCCGCAAGTCTCCGTTCACTGAAAAATCCTCCCGCAGTGCTTTACTGCTTGGGAGATCTGCCCGATCTCAATAAAAATCTCTGTATTTCCATGGTCGGCACTCGCACTATGAGTGAATACGGTATGAGAGCGGCGTATAAAATAGCTTATGAGGTCGCCTCGTCGGGAGCTGTGCTGATCAGCGGAATGGCTCTCGGTATCGACGGAATAGCATCTTGCGCGGCGATAGCGTCGGGAGGCAAGACCGTCGCGGTCCTTGGTTGCGGTATAGACCGCGTATATCCCAAGTCGCATCAAAGACTTTGCGAGGCTATCAAGCGTCATGGCGCGGTCATCACGGAATATCCTCCCGATACCGAGCCTCGCGGAATGAACTTTCCTATGAGAAACCGTATAATCAGCGGTCTCGGACAGGGTACGGTAGTTGTCGATGCAGATCTTGACAGCGGCGCGATGATAACCGCAAAAAACGCAATATTGCAAGGACGCGACATCTATGCAGTCCCCGCAAACATAGGATCCGAGAACTCCTCGGGTACCAACAGCCTTATTCGTGACGGCGCGCAGGCGGTTCTCTGCGGAAACGATATAATTCGTAATTATATGTATATCTACCGTGACAGACTTAACGTGTCAAGGCTGATGAAGGCAGAGAAAAATTCGGATTTTGATCTTGATTTCGTAAGCAAGATGGGAGTTGCGGCAAAGACAAACGCAAGCAGCGCGAGAAAGCAGGTCGGAGAGAGTCCGTCGACGAAAGAAAAGACGGTTAGAGATATGCGTCAAGTCAAAAAGAGGCCTGACGAAAAAGCGACGAGCGCCGATATTAAAGAAACCGTGAAGCCGTCCGTTGAAAAAGGCTTTGGCGAAGCGGCGACGGTTCAAAACAAGCAGGGCGACGATTCTGCTAAGATACTTGAAAAATTGAGTGAAAAGCAGAGGAAGATATTCGACGAGATGCCTCTCGACAGAGCGGTCACCGTCGATTATCTGACAAGGACCGGCTTTGCTCTGGGCGAGGTCATTTCGGCGCTGACCGTCCTTGAAATAAAAGGACTGGTTTTGTCACTCCCCGGCGCGCTATACATCAGAAAGTAATTGAGTAATTGTTTGAAAGGATATATATACGTTAAATGGCAAATCTTGTAATCATGGAGTCACCCTCCAAGGCAAACACAGTCAAGAGCTATCTCGGCTCGAATTATAAGGTCATCGCATCCATAGGACACATACGCGATCTTCCCAAGTCCACTCTTGGCGTTGACATTGAGAACGATTTTGAGGCTCACTACATCAACATCCGCGGCAAGGGCGACATTATCAAGGAGATCAAAAAGGAAGCGAAGAACGCAAATAAAATATTCCTCGCGACCGACCCTGACCGCGAGGGAGAGGCTATTTCGTGGCATCTTGCGACGGCTCTCGGTATCCCACTTGAAAAGACTCAGAGAGTCACCTTCAACGAGATCACCAAGAACGTGGTCAAATCTGCTATCAAAAAACCCAGAAATATCGATATGAGTTTGGTTGATGCCCAGCAGGCGAGAAGAATTCTCGACAGAATAGTGGGTTACAAGATCTCCCCTCTGCTTTGGAAGAACGTCAAGAGCGGTCTGAGCGCGGGACGCGTTCAGTCTGTGGCTACCCGAATTATAGTGGAAAGAGAAGAGGAGATCAAGAGCTTTGTTCCCGTTGAGTATTGGACCATCGAGGTCACGCTTCTGTCGGGTGACGGCAAGCCCTTTACCGTCCGTTTCTTCGGTGACACCAAGGGTAAGATCGAGCTTGGCAGCGAGACCGAGGCTATGGCTGTGGTGAACGCACTCGCCGACAAGAGTTTTGAGGTCAAGGCGGTCAAGCGTTCCACAAGACATAAGGCTCCCCAGCCTCCCTTTACTACCTCCACGCTTCAGCAGGAGGGATATAAGAAGCTGGGCTTCCAGTCTCAAAGAACCATGAGAGTAGCTCAGGAGCTTTACGAGGGTATAAATCTTGGCAGTGAGAACGGTGGCGTTCAGGGTCTTATAACCTATATGCGTACCGACTCTCTCCGTGTGTCTGCCGAAGCGCAGGACGCGGCAAGAGCATATATCGCGGATAAGTTCGGTGACAAGTACAACACCGCAGAACCCAGAGTGTTCAAATCAAAATCGGGCAGTCAGGACGCGCACGAGGCGATCCGTCCCGCAAGCGTTATCCTTGAACCCAAGAAGATAAAGTCTTATCTGTCCGCGGATCAGTATAAGCTCTATAAGCTTATCTGGGACAGATTCGTAGCCAGCCAGATGGAATCGGCAGAGCTTGCTACGCTCAACGTTGAGGTTGAGTCTGCCGGATATATCTTCCGCACAGGCGGATATACCGTGGCTTTCCCGGGCTATATGGCAGTATATGAGGAGAGCGTTGACGAGACCGCAAATGAGGGCGAGGAGCAGAAAAACGCAAAGATCCCCGAGCTTCATGATGGCGAAAAGCTTGAATCCGATCATATAGATCCCACCAAGCACTTCACCGAGCCTCCCCCCAGATTTAACGAGGGATCTCTTGTCAAATTCCTTGAAGAAAAGGGAATCGGACGTCCCAGCACATTTGAGTCTACAATTACGACCATTACGTCAAGAAACTATGTTAAGCGCGAGGGCAAGAACAAGGTGCTTGTTCCCACTCCTCTCGGAGAGATAACCACCAAGCTGATGTGCGAGCATTTCAATACCATCGTTGACTATGAGTTTACCGCCGAAATGGAGAACCAGCTTGACGCTATTGAAAAAAGCGAGCAGAGCCTGAACAGTGTTCTTCGTGATTTCTGGGCAAACTTCTCCAAGCAGCTTGAGGTTGCGACCGAAAAGCTTGCTGAGACCAATATTGAGCTTCCCGTTGAGGAGACCGATATACAGTGCGATAAGTGCGGCAGTATGATGGTAGTCAAGAACGGCAGATTCGGTAAATTTGCCGCTTGTCCCAACTACCCCAGATGCCGTAATACCAAGCCCCTGACCCAGACCAAGCCTGAGGACATTGACGGAGACGAGGGTCAGAACGAGGAAAAGAAGGAGAACGAAAAGAAGCTTATCATAGCCGACTTCAAGTGTGAAAAGTGCGGCTCGGATATGGTGCTTCGAACCGGAAAATTCGGCAGCTTCTACGCTTGCTCCAATTACCCTGCCTGCAAGAATACCAAGCAGAGAATCCGTGAGATAGGCGTTCCGTGTCCCGAGTGCGGAGCAAAGATAGTGACAAGATACAGCAGGAGCAGGACCGCGTTCTACGGTTGTGAAAGATACCCCGAGTGCAAGTTCTCATCCTGGGATATGCCTGTGGAAAAGAAATGTCCCGAGTGCGGTAAGAATCTCTTTCATAAGAAGGGCAAGCCACAGCTCGTCTGTCATGATGAAAAATGCGGATATTCCGAACCCTATGTCGCTCAAGACAAGAACGACGAGGCAGAGGAAAATTGATCAAAATGGAAAATAACAAGATAATAAACGTCTACGGTGCAGGGCTTGCGGGCTGTGAGGCAGCATGGCAGATAGCCAAGCGAGGTCTCTCCGTAAGACTTTTTGAAATGAAGCCGAAGAAATACACCCCTGCCCACCATAGCGAGGGCTTTGCGGAGCTGGTCTGCTCAAACTCTTTGCGAAGTGACAGAGTGACCAACGGCGTAGGACTCTTAAAAGAGGAGCTTTACCGTCTTGATTCACTCATCATGGAGGCGGCTTACGCAACGAGAGTTCCCGCAGGCTCGGCGCTTGCCGTTGACAGAGAGCTTTTCTCGGCTTACGTTACCGAAAAGATAAAGAATCACCCCAATATCGAGATAGTGGAGGAAGAAGTCTCCTCAGTCGAGGACGGGACTGTAACCGTTAT
>JAZNII010000012.1:0-3628 GCA_045577415.1 Eubacteriales bacterium | reverse complement strand
TGCCACAACGTTGGGAGAATGAACGGGGAAAGTCTTCTCAACGCCACAGCCGTAAGCAATTCTTCTTACGGTGAAGGTTGCGGAGATGCCGCCCTCGTGCTTAGCGATAACGGTACCCTCGTACATCTGAATTCTTTCTCTTGTACCCTCTACGATCTTGTTGTGAACGCGAACGGTGTCACCAATGTTGAACTGGGGTACGTTTTCCTTGAGTTGCTCATTTGTAAAAGCCTTAATAAGATCCATTTTAAAGCCCTCCTTAAAATCCGGATGTTCATGCGAGCAAAGCAGCGGACCACCCTTGTTCTATGCGTTTTCACACGCGGGTATTATTATAACATATCGAAAATTATTTTTCAATAGCTATTCAAAAATAAATATGAATTTTTTGTAAATTTTGCATTTATTGGTTATTTTGCGGATATTATTGCCCTTTTCTGCCCCTCACCGACGAAAGCACCTGACGCAAGGCGAGATAAACGTCTCTGCCGTTGAATACAACGCTGACAATAAGGACGCCGATCGACGCGATGAGTCCCCATATCTCGTTGCTATAACCGTAGTAGGTCATAAACGCCGAGATCAAGCCGATAAGAACAGAATTTATCAAAAGCTTGCCATGGTATATTTTAAATGGCAGGAATTTTTTCATAGTCAGCGCGCGAATGAGATAAACCAAGAAATAGCTTGCAAAGGTAGCAACCGACGCGCCCATAGCTCCCCAGCCAAGTCCCCATTCGGGGATCAACAGAAGATTAAGACCGATGTTTAACAGCGCGCCGATAAGCGAGGTTAGGAGCGACATATAGGTCTTTTTGACGGTAAAATATACGCTTCCGAGGAAGGTATCGAGCGCCGTAAAGATGGTCGCCGCAGAAAGCACGGGAATAAATATCCAAGCCGCAAAGTAGCTCTCGGCAAAAAGGATTTTGGCAAATATCTGCGCGCCTACCGAGAGTATTCCGCCGCCCACGAACATCGCGGCGATGTAATATTTGTATATCTGCGAGTAAAATTCAGCGCATTTTTCTCTGTCCTCGGACTCTGACACTGCCGAAAGTCTCCAAGCGTCGTTAAAAATGGTCACGACGTAGGTCAGCAGCGTGGGAATTTTATACGCCGCCGTGTAAAGACCGTTTTCCTCGTCTCCGCACATAAATGCAACCATATATCTGTCCGAAACGCCGGTTATCCACCAAAATATCGTGGACGGCACAAGCGGCAGACAGAATTTCAGCAGATCCTTCATGATCGCTCCGCTTATCTTCCTTGGAATGAACGCCTTATAAAGCTTTGCAACGAAGAAAACGAATATCGTGGTCAGAAAATCCGCTAAAACAATGGACAAAACGTAGCCCGTGATACCCAAATTAAAGCCTACAAGGAAAATGATGTTCAGAATTACCGTCAGCGCGGTGTTGAGAACTCCCTGAATGGCAAATAATTTAGTCCTTCCGATGGCGCAGACGTACTGAGAGCAGACCGAATGTATATTTGACGAGATAACGTAGCAGACGATCAGCCAGACGTAATCGTTAAAATATCCCGTCAGAAGCAACAGGGGCGACAGAGCGAGAAAGCCGAGAGAGCCGAAGATCATCAGCATCGCTCCGTTAGTGAAAAAGGCTTCCTTATCAACGTTTTTCGTCGCCGCGTTTCTAAATATTCCCTCGCTGACGCCGAGGCAGGCAAGCGGAATTATCAAGTTGCAAAGGTTGGTGATAAGATCCGATGTGCTGTACTCCGCGCTGGAAAGGTACGAGGTATAGAACGGGAGCATAAAAATGACGATCAGCTTGGATACAAACTTGCCGACGGTAAATATCAGCGTGTTTGAAAGCAGCCTTGTTATGCGATTTTGCTTCATTTTTATCCTCCTTGTTATAATTTAAATGTAGCGGGAGGAGCAAGCCCCTCCCCTACGAAATGCAAATATAAAGTGTAAGTTTATTTACAAATTTATTGAAAAATTATACTCACGGCTACAAACAACAGCGTGTCAGAAATTTTCGAAGACAAGGCGCAACGGAAAAAGCAAGGCGAAGGCTTACTTAACGTAAGTCGAGCCGCTTTTGAGTAGCAACGACGTATTCGGAAATTTATGGCATGCTGATGAATTAGAGTTCGTTGTCGCAGTTGTGATATACTTCCATAACGTCGTCGTCTTCCTCAAGCTTCTCGATAAGGAGACCCATGAATTTGATGTCGTCCTCGTTTGTAAGCTCAACGGTGTTCTGAGGAACCTTTGTCTTCTCTGCCGACGCGATCTCATATCCCGCTGCCTTCAGTGCCTCCTCGATAGCGTAAACGTCATCGGGAACGGTGTATATTTCGAATACGCTGTCCTCACCGGAGAAGTCCTCGGCACCTGCTTCAAGAGCGGTCTCCATAAGAACGTCCTCGTCGATCTTGCCGTCCTCGTCGGTAATGACGATAACGCCCTTCTCCTCAAACATAAAGCTTACGCAGCCGGTCTGACCCATATTGCCGTGGTACTTGGAGAAATAGGAGCGCACGTTGCCCGCGGTTCTGTTTCTGTTGTCGGTAGTAGCCTCAACGATAACCGCAACGCCTGCGGGACCGTATCCCTCGTAAACTACCTCCTCGTAGTTCTCACCCGTGCCGCCGAGAGCCTTTTTGATGGTTCTCTCGATGTTGTCGTTAGGCACGTTGTTGGATTTAGCCTTTGCGATAAGATCGCGAAGCTTTGCGTTGGAGTTGGGATCTCCGCCGCCCTCTTTTACGGCGATAGTGATCTCTTTACCGATCTTTGTAAATACCTTCGCTCTCTGCGCGTCGGACTTTTCCTTTTTGTGCTTAATATTGGCCCATTTGCTATGTCCTGACATGATATTTATTTCCTTTCAATTATTAACCAAATTAATTCAATTTAAGCCCCACCATCCAGTGGCGAAGCCGTTTTAAAAGTTTTACGTCGCTTTTTCAAAAGCGACCGCCAATCCAACGCGCGGAGCGTTGGTCGCCGCGCGCACGCGGCGAAATCCCCCTATCCTTCCAAGCGCCACGAAAGAGGGAAAACACACAAGTGGGGGTTTTCCCTCCATTAGATTTTCTTAAACCTTTTCCGTCTTTTTCAGACAAATAAGCCCAAACGCGGAGCCAAGAACGTAGTTTGTTGCTTCTGTAAGCATAATTCTTGTTCCCTTAACGTCATCATTCTCTGCATTAAGGATAGAACATTCGTGATAGAACTTGTTAAACGCAACTGCAACGTCAAGAATAAATCTTGTAATTACCGAAGGCTCGTAGTCGCGGATAGCGGCCAGAACTCTCTCCTCGTACTGCGACATAACCTTCAGAAGCGCCGCTTCCTCGTCGCAGGTGATGACCAGCTCGTCGCCAAGAGAAATGTCCTTTGCCTTTTCAAGCACAGAGCAAGTACGCGCATAAGTGTACTGAACGTAGGGACCCGTGTTTCCATCGAAGGAAAGCGCGTCCTCAAGGTTGAAGTTAATATCCTTGATACGGTTGTTGGTCAGATAGTAGAACACCACAGCTCCTACACCGACCGCCTCGGCAACCTCATCCTTGCCTTCAAGGTCGGGGTTCTTCTCTGCCATAATTCCCTTTACCTTTTCGATAGCGAGAGCAAAGAGGTCTTTCAAGA
>JAZNII010000011.1:0-3368 GCA_045577415.1 Eubacteriales bacterium | reverse complement strand
CGCCGATCATAACCAGTGCGTTATGTACGCCAAGACCGCTCGGCGGCTGACCGTCCTCGGTTCCATACGCAATGGTAAGCGAGGAGGTATCAAATTCTCCGTTGAGCACCTTCAGCTCCGCCACCATCGGCTCTCCGTCGTGTTCCTTGGAATTGCCTAACAGCAGAACGCGCGTTTTGCAGTGCTGACATTGTACCTCGTGAGCGTAGTTTTGTACCCAAGTATGAGCGCAGTTCGCGTAATCGTAACCTACCGTGTAGGTGAAGGTATCTGTACAGCCCTGCTTCGTGACCGTAGCGGTCACGGGCTCCTTTTGTATCGCAGCGGTGGAGAAACCTGCAATTTCTTCCTCGTATACGATCAAATATTCTTTTTCACCGTTATCGTAATAGAGCGTACCTCCAAAGTGAACATAAGAGGCATTGAGGAAATATTCTTGCTCCTTCGCGCCTTTGGATATTTCAAAGCGAACGGGGCTTCTTTCCTTCCAGACCGCTACGAAGGTCAAGTCCTCGTCGAACTCAAACGGAGCCTCCTGACCTATCATTTCGTCGTCCATTTCCACGATATAACCGTCCATCGCGTAGGAATATGCCCAGTGATCAAACGTATACCCCTCCTTGGTCGGAACGGTGTCGGGAAGCAGCGTATAGCTCTCACCGTAGGTTGCCGTAAAGTCAACGCATTCCTCGTGAGTACCACCGTCAAGGTCGTAGGATACGGAGTAGGTATTCGGCGTCCATCTTGCATAGAGCGTATCATCGTGATCAATCGCCCAACCGTACTCTGTAGGATTCATATCAGAATCATAATATTGTACTCCTGTGGGTCCTGTAGCGTTTTTGTAGTAGCCGTCAAACGTATAACCTGCTCTATAAGGATAATGATTCGAGACAGACGGTACTTTCGGGCCAAAGGTAACTTCTACCGTAGTTGCCTCATAATCGCCTCCGTTGGGATCAAGCGTTACCGTATAGGTGTTCGCTTCCCAATTCACGGTAAAAGTTAATCCGCCTTCAATCATAGCTACTCTATTTGCGAGCACATTTGCAATACCGTTATTATAAGTATTGCCGTCGTTGCACGTTAACGAAACGATTGTATGTCCTTTTCGCGTTGCAATTGTGGAGAAATCTCGAGGCAAGCGAAGAGTTTCGCCGACAGCCAACGGCTTCACCGTAAAGCTACCTGCCGTACCGTAGTTATAGTTGAAAGTCACGTCGTACAGCGAAGCGATCTTCGTCAAGCCTTCGCTGTTATTCTGAGCGTAGGTCTCCGCCGTAGAGCCGCTGTACACATACCATGCTTCAACGGTTGAGGGAAAAGCGGTCGCGCCGACGTTCACGGTTTTGCTGTACACTCTTACCTCGTCCAAGGCGGAGCAATTTGCAAATGCGTTTGCACCGATAGAGGTGACCGACGCGGGAATTTCCACTTTCGTAATTCCCGTACAGCCGTTGAACGCATTCGCGCCGATGGTCGTAAGCGTATTCGGAAGCTCAATTGCGGTAATATAGGTATTGCCGTAAAATGCGTTTGCTCCGATTGCGGTTACGGTATACGTAACGCTTCCGTTCGTCACGCTGCTCGGTATCGTTACGGCACCCTGCTCCGATACCGTAGAACCCGAAACCGTGACCGTGCCTTCTTCTCCGCTCTCGGAAAGCACCATATACGTGACGTTATCCATCGTAAAGGTGCCGCCCACCGCTGCCTCGGCTTCAATAGGAGCGATGAAGAATATCCCCGTCAGCACAAGGCAGAAGGTAAGGAGTGCCATCAGACACTTCGTTATCCATTTTCTTGTTTGTATCGTATCGGTTTTCATTATTTTTCCTCCTTGTAGGTATCTGCGCCGTGAGTGGTTATCCGATTTCACGGCGCACTTTTTCTCTGTCTGTTAGATCTTGTTTGGTACGATAGTAAGCACGAAATGCGCTATCATACCAAAGGGGATATCCCCTTGCTTTTTTCGTTTTTTATATCAAGCCTCGGTTGCCGCCGCCTCTGCCTCGGCACTTGCTTCGGCTTCTGTAGGCTCTGCTACGGGCGGCTTTTCCTTCACCTTGTTCTCGCCGCCGCAAGCGGAGCAGAATTTTTCCTTTGCGGCTGCACGCTTTCCGCATTTTTCACAGGCGTACAATATCATCATTCATATCTCCTACCTCCGTCATTCGTTTTGCTCGTCGGGGGAATTCTTCCGACTTGCGCAATCGTGGCACAGGTCATCTTCTTCCTCCATTGCGAAGCATTCGTCACAAACAAAACCGCCGCAAGAGTTACATTGATTAAATCTTAGCCTTGCCTCAAGGTTTGCTCTCTCGAACGCTGCGTCGTGGTCGATACGGAAGAGAATTTCCTTTGCTCTTTTTTCATTCTCGGAGAGCTTCTCCCCGAAGCCGTGAACGAACGGGTATTCCTCGCTCGTCCATTCCTTGCCGCATCGGTCGCAATAGAAGGAGAATTTGAAGAAGCTGTCCGTCGATCTATCCCTGTAATTTTTGGTAATCGTTTTTAGCATCGCCATCTCCTCCTTGGTTGATTTTTTGCATTGTTTTTGCTTTGCACATCTAAATTATACCCGAAAAGCATGTCGTTTGTCTATTACCCGTATACTACCCGTTCGGGTACTTTTTGGGGTAAAACGGGTATTTTTCCGCAAAAAAGCACTACCCAAACGGGTATACCCGCGGTTTTTTGGCATTTTTGGGCGCAAAAAAGCCCGACTGTTTCCAATCGGGCTTTCGGGGTTAATTTTTACTTGAACAATGCAAATAATTCGTTACGTGAGGTCACGCCGAGCTTTGAATAAATGCTCGAAATATTCTTCTTGACTGTGTTCTCGCTGATGTAAAGTTTAGCTGCTATTTCGTTTCGTTGCTTACCCTCAAGCAGAAGCTCCAGCACCTCTCTTTCTCTTGCGGAGAGCATACTCGTGTCGGGCAATTCCTTTTCTGCGACAGCGACAGGCTCAACGACGACAGCAACGGGCTGTTCCTTCTTATGCTTGAATACCACGAAGGCAAGGGCTATCAAGCCGCCTGTAAACAACACGCCAAAGGTGATGATGAGTACGGTTGCGAGAGGAAAGTTCTTCTCGTAGAAAGCGTGATAGGTGATATCCCCTGCGTGTGTGAATATCGCGCCGTCCTCGATTTTATCTCCCGATCCGTCCTCGGCTGTAAACCAACCGCCAAAGGTGTATCCCGATCTCTCGATAACTTCGGGGAACGCAAGAGGCGAATCGTATGTCTGCTGTACCTCGACGGTCTGCGCGTTGCCAAAGTCAAAGGTCACCTTGTATACGTTCGGGGTAAATACTGCGTGGAAATCCACGCTTCCGGTTTCGTTGCCGACGATGAAGGAAC
>JAZNII010000010.1:0-8416 GCA_045577415.1 Eubacteriales bacterium | reverse complement strand
CCGCCCACTACTTCCCTGTTCTTATTTACTGCAAAAAGCGTTGTGACCGTACTCATATCAAGAATAATGGCAGGTTTTTCGCTTTTTTCTTCCTTTAGCGTTGATACGACCGCGCCGGCATTAGCCACGATGTCCGCGCCAAGCTCGGCAGGGTCGTCTATCTTTATAGCAAAGCCCGTTTTTACGCCGGGACCGACGATTATCGGCGTTTTGCCCGTCAGGGCAAGGATGACGTGCATTATCACGTCGTTGAGAGGAGGAACAACGCTTGCCATTATCGCGCCGTCAACAGCCGTCCCGTCAATTCCCGAAAAATCGAGTAATTGCTTGACCAAAATGACGTACTCGTCAGCAGTTTTCTGTGCGTCAGCCGCGATCTTGAATTTCGTCACGGGCTCTGCCGCGCCATCTTCAAAAATAGCAAAGGAAATATTCTTATTTCCTACGTTTACCGCCAAAAGCATAGCGTTCTCCTTTCTGAAAACTGCCTTCTCCAGCGGAGAAGGGGGACCGCAACGCGGTGGATGAGGAGGTCGCCCTAAAACGAACTACATCCAAGCCAAATTGTTTTCCCTTGCATCAATCTTTAATAATAGCTACTACAACAAGTCGATTAATTGAATATATAGTCAAAATCTTTGATCGCGAACGGTGATGAGGCAAGCTTTGCTGATCGATTGTCCTTGATACAATGCTCTCCTCATCCACCGCTTCGCGGTCCCCCTTCTCCGCTGGAGAAGGCTATTTTTTACTTCTTAAGCCAGGACATCATCTGACGAAGCTCTGCACCGGTCTCCTCAAGCTGATGCTCGGACTCAACGCGGCGGGTAGCGAGGAACTTAGCCTTGCGACCTGCACTGAATTCCTGCATAAATTCGGAAGCAAACGTACCGTTCTGGATCTCGTCGAGAACCTTCTTCATCTCTTTGCGGGTCTCGTCGGTGATAAGTCTCTTACCTGTTCTGTAATCGCCGTACTCTGCGGTGTTCGAGATAGAATATCTCATCTTTGCAAAGCCGCCCTGGTTGATAAGATCAACGATGAGCTTCATCTCGTGGATGCACTCAAAGTAAGCCATCTCGGGTTCGTAGCCGGCAGCTACGAGGGTCTCAAAGCCTGCCTTCATAAGCTCGGTTACACCGCCGCAAAGAACTGCCTGCTCGCCAAAGAGGTCGGTCTCGGTCTCCTCTTTGAAGGAGGTCTCAAGGATACCTGCGCGACCTGCGCCGATACCGCAAGCGTAAGCCAGAGCGTAGTCCTTAGCCTTGCCTGTGTAGTCCTGATATACTGCGATAAGAGAAGGAACACCCTTGCCCTCCTGGTACTGGGTTCTTACGGTGTGACCGGGACCCTTGGGAGCTACCATGATAACGTCGATGTTCTTCTGAGGCTGAATGAAGCCGTAGTGAATGTTGAAGCCGTGAGCGAACATAAGAACATCGCCGTCCTTCATATTGGGAGCGACCTGCGCGTTGTAAATATCAGCCGCAAGCTCGTCGGGAACCAGCATCATAACGATGTCCGCCGCCTTTGCAGCATCCTCAACTTCCATAACAGAAAAATTGGGGTTCTTTTCAGCGAAAGCCGCCGCCTTTGCCCAGTGTCCGCTTCCCTTGCGGAGACCTACGACTACGTTACAGCCGCTCTCAGCTAAGTTCATGGAATGTGCGTGTCCCTGGCTACCGAATCCGATAACTGCTACGGTTTTGTCCTTTATAAGGGCAAGATTACAATCGGTATCATAATACTTGTTGATCATTTTTTTGTTCTCCTTTTGAGTTTTATATAATCTTAATTTTGATTCTTTTAATTGTTCCACACGACTTTGAGACCGCTAAGAATTTGTGTCAGACAAGGCGCAACGGAGAAAGCAAGGCGAAGGCTTACTTGCGTAAGTCGAGCCGCTTTCGAGTAGCAACGCCGTATGACGCAAATTATTTAAGGTCTCACAATTCGTATGACACATCTCCTCGTTCCATCGCGATAGCTCCCGAGCGGCAGGATTCGACGACGGCGAAGCCCTTGGTGTCGTCGATAAATCCGTCGATACGATGGGGAGTATCGGTCAGCTCGACGACAATGCAGCCGCTCGTTCTGTCAACCACTCTCGCGCCGTAGATCTCTACCAATCTTTCAAGCTCTGCGGTGTTGGTTCCCTTGCCGTCAAACTTGATAAGCAATATCTCGCGGATAAGGCTGAAGGACGGCTCGACCGAGAAGATAAGCTTGGTCTCGATCAGCTTGCCCGTCTGCTTGATTATCTGATTATAGGTCTTTTCGTCACCCGTGGTCATAATGGTGAGCCTTGAGATCTTTTCGTTCTCGGTGGGCGAAACCGTAAGAGAATCGATGTTGAATCCGCGTTGCATAAAGAGCGAGGAAACTCTCGCAAGCACACCCGCGTTATTTTCAACGAGAAGTACCATACATCTTTGCTTCATTATTAATCTCCTTCCCTTACTTGAAAATAGTTTCGTGGACGGTCCTGCCGCCGGGGATCATGGGAAGAACCTTTTCCTCGCGGTCGACCACGCACTCTATCCAGACGGGACCCTTCAAGCTCATCGCTTCCTTCATCGCCGCCTCAAACTCCGCGGGGGTCTCACAGTGGAAGCCGTGACCGCCAAAGCCTTCGATGACCTTCTTATAATCGGTCACTCTCTCGGGTTCGCTTGACGAAAATCTTCTGTCGTAGAAAGCTCCCTGCCACTGACGAACCATTCCGAGAACAGAGTTATTGAATATTACGGTAATTATGGGAACGTTATAGCTGACTGCGGTGCAAGCCTCGTTCATATTCATGTGGAATGAGCCGTCGCCCGTAAAGTGAACCACGGGAACGTCATCTCTTGCGATCTTCGCGCCGATAGCCGCTCCATAGCCGTAGCCCATAGTACCAAGACCGCCGCTTGTGAGGAAGTTTCTGGGGTGTGTGTGGTGCAAAAATTGCGCCGCCCACATCTGGTGCTGACCTACGTCGGTAACATAGACCGCGTCCTTGCCTGCGATCTCACAAGCCTTCTCAACAATGTAATGAGGCTTTAGCTCGGTCTCGCTCTTTTCAGGAACGTAGTCCTTCTTCTTCCACTCTGCTACCTGTGATTGCCAAGCGTCACGCTTTTGAGGCTTGATATACTTGAGCAGCTCTGTGAGAACCTCTTTAACATCGCCGACGATACTGTAATCGGCGATTATGTTTTTGTTTATCTCACTGGGGTCTATGTCAATATGTACCAGCCTTGCGTTGTGAGCAAATCTGTCGGGATTAAGGGTTACTCGGTCGCTGAAGCGTGTACCGATAGCAAGCATTACGTCGGCTCTGTTTGCCGCCGCGTTTGCGCTGAAGCAGCCGTGCATTCCGATAAGTCCAAGGTTGTTTTTCTCTCCGTAGCCAAGCACTCCCGCCGCCATAAGGGTGTACGCCGCAGGAATATCCGACGCTTCAATCAGCTGGCGAAGCTCCTCGCCTGCCTCGGAGATGCGAACGCCGCCACCGAAGTAGATGAAGGGTCTCTCGCTTCTGTTGATAAGCTCGGCGATCTCCTGTACGTCGCCCGTAATGCCGTCGCTCTTTTTGGGAGTGACCGCAGGCTTAGGCTCGTACTCGGTGGTTGCCGCCGTAACGTCCTTGGGAATATCTATAAGCACGGGGCCGGGTCTGCCGCTTGCCGCGATCTCAAAGGCGCGGCGGATAGTATCGGCAAGCTCCTCGACTCGTCTTACAACGAAGTTATGCTTGGTAATTGGCATCGTAATACCCGCGATGTATACCTCTTGGAAGCTGTCCGCGCCTATAAGGGCGTTAGGAACGTTGCCCGTGATAGCAACCAGGGGAACACTGTCCATATAAGCCGTTGCGATGCCCGTTACGAGATTAGTCGCGCCGGGACCGCTGGTGGCGATGACGACGCCTGTCTTGCCCGTGGCTCTGGCATAGCCGTCTGCCGCGTGCGCCGCGCCCTGCTCGTGGGCGGTCATATAGTGGGTCAGCTTATCTCTGTACTTATAGAGCGCGTCGTAGATGTTGAGAACCGCGCCTCCGGGGTAGCCGAAGACGGTATCGACGCCCTGCTCCAAGAGTACGTTGACAAGTATCTCAGAACCGTTTAAAATCATTTGTTTACCTCCTGCGTAAAGAAATTTTTTTTGGGTGGTAAGCGGTAGCTTTTGGTGTTTTTCACCCTAATAAAAGCAAAAAACCCATGCCTCTTAGAAAAAAAGAGACAAAGGTTCAAAAAACTCTCTGCGGTACCACTCTTATTGAGGTCTTCGACCTCCGCTCTGCTTTTACCTAACAGTAAAACGTCTTGATAACGGGGACTTCCGTTCGCTTCTACGCAACCGACGGAGATGTCGGTCTTCGGGCGACTGCTCGGGGAGGAGATTCATTCGTGCATCCTGTCGGCTCGCACCTGCCGCCGACTCTCTGAAAGGTATTTGCGAATTACTGATTCCCTTCATAGCATTTTTAAAAATATACATTGATTGTATCACAAAAGTATTTGTTTGTCAAGAAAAACACAGAAATTTTTTCTTCCAAATCTTTATTATATAAGGTTTTCACAAATTCAGGTGCAAAAACCCAATATATTATGGCATTTTAGCCAATTAAAGTGCTGCTATTACCTCGACCTCGACGAGGACGTTTTTAGGGAGCTGCTTTGCCGCTACGCAGCTTCGTGCGGGCTTGTTGGTAAAATATTTGCCGTAGATTTCGTTGAAAGCGGCAAAATCTGCCATATCCGAGAGGAAGCAGGTAGTTTTGACCGCCTTTTCGACACTTGTTCCCGCCGCTTCGAGGACGGCGCAGAGGTTCTTGCAGACCTGCTCTGTCTGTCCTTGAATGTCGGTAGCCTCAACCGCTCCGCTTGCGGGGTTAATAGCTATCTGACCCGATGTGAAAACGAGGTTTCCTACCTTCATAGCCTGACTGTAAGGGCCGATTGCGTCGGGCGCGTTTTTAGTGTATATTTTTTCCATAATTATCAATTCCTTTCGTTTTTAAACCAGCTTGTAGCCGGCGTTTGTTAAAGATTCCTCTATCTGCCTTATATGCTCGTGGTTTCTCGTTTCAAGCACTATTCTTAAGTAACAACCGTTTATATCCATCGTTTCACTTGCTCTTTCGTGGTGGATCGAGATAACGTTAGCGCCAAGTCCCGCTATGATCTCGGAAACGCCGAGAAGCTGACCCGGTTTATCCATAAGCTCAACGCAAAGGGTGTAGTTTCTACCCGACATAAGCAGACCGCGCTTGATAACACGCGAGAGAATGGTAACGTCGATATTACCGCCCGAAACAACGCAAGCGACTTTCTTTCCTTTAATAGGAAGCTTGTTGAACATGACCGCCGCTACGGAGACTGCACCTGCGCCCTCGGCGATCATCTTATGCTGCTCGATAAGCGCAAGAATTGCCGAGCTGATCTCGCCCTCGGTGACTGTGACGATCTCGTCAACGTACTCCGAGCAGAATCTGAACGTATTTTCACCCGGCTCCTTGACCGCGATGCCGTCGGCGATAGTAGACACTCCGTCAAGTCGCTCTCTCTTTCGGTTCTTGACCGAGTTGAACATACTGGGCGCGCCTGCCGCCTGAACGCCAAAGACCTTGATGTCGGGCTTCAGATGCTTTGCGGCGTAAGCGATACCCGAGATCAGTCCGCCGCCGCCGATAGGCACGACGATAGCGTCGAGATCCTTTATTTCATCGAGTATTTCGATACCGATAGTTCCCTGACCCGCGATTACGTTTTCGTCGTCGAAGGGATGGACGAAGGTGTACCCCATCTCGTCGCGAAGCTCAAGCGCTTTATTGTAGGCGTCGTCATAAACGCCCTTGACCATAACCACCTCGGCGCCGTAGCTCTTGGTCGCCTCGACCTTGGAAATAGGCGCGCCGTCGGGCAGGCAGATCACCGCCTTGATGCCGTATTTCTGCGCCGCAAGAGCCACGCCCTGCGCGTGGTTACCCGCCGAGCAAGCGATTACTCCCTTTGCCTTTTCCTCATCGCTGAGCTGCGAGATCATATATCCCGCACCTCGAACCTTAAAGGAACCTGTGACCTGGAGATTTTCCGTTTTCAGATACATCTCACATTCAGGGTTTATTTTTGAACGAACGAGAGACGTCTCTCTTACCACGTCCTTGAGCGCGTACGCCGCGTGGTAGATCTTATCAAGTGTAAGCATACTTCATTTCCTTTCTTAACGTTTCGCTTGCGAAACATATAACTTTCGCATAGCGAAAATATCACGCTCTGCTCGCAGAGCACATCACGTTTGGCTCTGCCAAACATATCACTTTTCTCGCTCCGCGAGAAAAACAAAAAGTCCGTCCCTTAAAGAGACGAACCAATAAGTTCGCTATACCACTCTTAATACCCGTACAATTATACGTTCCTCTTTAACGCAGAAGCTACGCGTCGGTCTACTCGCTTGCACTTTGGGCGACGGCTCCGAGGTGATTTAATACGACCTTATCCTACCGTCTTTCACCAGCCGACGGCTCTCTGCAAGGATCCGGAAGTATCGCTCCTCATCAACGCTTTAGTTTATTATAATACTCTTTTTCTGTCTTGTCAATATCGGATGTGTAGAAATGCTTCACTGAGAGATTACGGTTTTTGGTCAATATTCACAAAACACTCGGTGCAAAATTTTACGCAAAAAGTTTAAATTTGTGTTGAAAAAAGCAAAAAACTGTGCTATAATAAATTTTGTATTGTTGTTACGTGAAATCGAGGTGTCCAACATGTGTAAGATCGGCTTTGATAACGAAAAATATCTTGAATTGCAGTCCAAGCACATCCGTGAGAGAATAGCGCAGTTTGGCGGCAAGCTCTATCTTGAGTTTGGCGGCAAGCTTTTTGACGACTTTCACGCGTCACGAGTTCTCCCCGGCTTCGCCCCCGACTCAAAACTCCAGATGCTGCTTCAGCTTAAGGAGGATGCCGAGATAGTTATAGTCATTAACTCGGCAGATATTGAGAAAAACAAGGTTAGAGGCGACCTTGGAATCACCTACGACCTGGACGTTTTGCGTCTTATCGACGCTTTCAGAAGCGTAGACCTCTACGTTGGCAGCGTAGTTCTTACAAGGTATGAGTCTCAGCCCTCGGCGCAGCTTTTCGCAAACAAGCTTGAAAGCCTCGGAGTCAAGGTGTACCATCACTATTCGATTCCCGGTTATCCTTATAATGTTGAAGGAATAGTCAGTGAGCAGGGCTACGGCAGAAACGAATATATCGAAACTCAGCGCAAGCTGGTAATCGCCACCGCCCCCGGTCCCGGAAGCGGAAAGCTGGCGGTATGTCTCTCTCAGCTCTATCACGAAAACCTTCGCGGAGTCAAGGCGGGATACGCAAAATTCGAGACCTTCCCGATCTGGAATATTCCCCTCAAGCACCCCGTAAACCTTGCCTACGAGGCGGCGACCGCAGACCTTAACGACGTAAACATGATCGACCCATTCCACCTTGAGGCGTACGGTCAGACCACCGTCAACTACAATCGCGACGTTGAGACGTTCCCCGTCCTTGAGGCTACGTTTAAAAAGATATACGGCAGCTCACCCTACAAATCCCCCACCGACATGGGCGTTAATATGGCGGGCAACTGCATTTACGACGACGAGGCGGTCAGGGCTGCGTCCAAGCAAGAGATAATCCGCCGTTACTACAACGCTCTCTGCGAGCAGAAGGAAAATATGAACACCACGGGAACCGACGTGGTAGGTAAGCTCGACCTCCTTATGCAACAGGCGAATATCACCGTACACGACCGTCCCGTAGTTGCGGCGGCAAATGCCAAGGCAGAGGCGACGGACGCACCTGCGGCGGCTATGGAGATGCCCGACGGCACGATCCTTACGGGAAAGACATCCTCCCTCCTTGGTGCTAGCGCGGCTCTCATTCTCAACGCCCTCAAATATCTCGCGGGCATTGACGACGATGCGCAGTTGATCTCGCCCTCAATTATCGAACCCGTTCAGCATCTCAAGGTCGATCACCTTGGAAATCACAACCCCCGCCTCCACATAGACGAGGTTCTTATCGCCCTCTCAATAAGCGCGGTGACGTCCGAGCAAGCGCACCTTGCTATGGATCAGCTCTACAAGCTCAAGGATTGCGAGGCTCATTCCTCGGTAATCCTATCTATGACCGACAGCCGAACCTTCAAAAAGCTGGGCATCAACGTGACCTGCGAGCCAAAATATCAAGTTAAGAAATTATATCACGCAAAATAAATCAAAAAACGAGCGGAAAACCGCTCGTTCAGATTACTGACAAAGTCTATCTCAAGCGCGAGATAGGCTTTGTTTTTTGCCAAGAAATAGCAAAAACATGAGGAAATTGGAGGTATCCCTCCAACATAGGTTAGCAATCTTCTTCATATTCTGGACGGCAGCAGTAAG
>JAZNII010000009.1:0-3135 GCA_045577415.1 Eubacteriales bacterium | reverse complement strand
CGCGTGAAAGCATTTATGATTTTCATGAAAAGGCTGTTTCGATGGTGGAAAAAACAAACGGAACATTTTGTCCGTCTGATTTGGTGACCGCGGATGATGAAACGGATGACGGCGAGGAGGTTATAGAAGAGGATTCGCAAGAAGATGAAGAGGAGTATGAATGGCAAGACTGATATTCAAAGCACCGTACTACAAGCCAAAAGGTAAAGTCAACCGAGGAGGATATGCAAAATATATTGCTACGCGAGAAGGCGTGGAGCTTCTGCGAAGCGGCATGGCCGACTATATCAATGAGAGGAGAGGCTCGAACGGTCTGTTTTCGGATGAAGGTGTTGTGATTAATCTCTCGCAGATTGAAGAAACGATCAATAATCATTCGGGCAACGTGTGGGGATTGATATTTTCTCTCAAGCGTGAGGATGCAGAGCGGCTTGGTTATAATTCTGCGGTGCAATGGATGAATCTGTTACGCTCGCATCGAAATGATATTGCAAGAGAGATGCACATTGCTCCCGGCAATCTTCGTTGGTATGCTGCGTACCACAACAGCGAAACACATCCGCATGTGCACATGCTCGTGTGGTCGGAGAAGCCTCAGGAACCTCACCTCTCGACGGTTGGTATTCACAATATCAAGCAAACGATTGCAAAAGATATTTTCCGTCAGGATTTAATTTCTATTTACAAAGAGCAGACACAAGCGCGGGATGATATCAAGCTTACGTTCAGTTCGCGTATGGAAGAGATCATAGAAGAAATCAGCGGCGGAACAATCGAATACGATTCTGAAATCGTGTTGAAGCTTCAGTTTCTTTCTGAGAAGTTGTCCGAACACAAAGGCAAAAAAGTGTACGGATACCTTGATAAGGACACCAAGAAATTGGTTGACGAGATCGTAAGGATGATAGCAGGCGATGAGAGAATTGCTGAGCTGTATGATCTGTGGCACAAGTGCAGATGCGAAACATTCAGAACCTACACCGATGCGATGCCGGAAAAGATTCCGCTTGAAGAAAACAAGGAGTTCAAAAGTATACGCAACGAGGTCGTGAGGATAGCATCCGATTTGAAAACCGCGTTTGACTTCTATGGTAAGGACGACAGTGAGCCAAGCGATGAAACAGAGGAAGAAGATCTTGAGGACTTGGAGTATTGGTCGGAGCAAGGCGATGAAACGCAGATGTATCTACTCGGCAAGAAATATCTTGACGAGTATGACGATCCCGAAGAAGCCGAGCATTGGCTGAAGAAAGCATCTGAGAACGGAAATGAATACGCGATGTACTTGCTCTACAAGTGTTACCGCGACGGAAGAATTGAGGACAAAGAAAACGAAAAAATGAAGTATCTCAAAATGGCGCTGAACAAAGGATACGATGCCGCCGAGTATGAGTATGGCAAGCTACTCCGAGAAAAAGAACCCGAAGAAGCAATGAAATACTTGGGGAAAGCGGCAGATCAGAGAAACCCGTATGCAGCTTATGCGTATGCAAAAATGTGTTCGGAACGCGGAGATATTGCAAAAGCAAAAGAGTATTTCCGCATCGCGGTAATGTATAAGCCTGAGCTTGGATTCCGCGTCGGATTATGGTATTACTACGAGCAGAATGAGCGCGAAAACGGAAAGGCATATTTACAATTTGCTGCCGAAAGAGGTGATACTGCCGCAGAGGAAGCATTGAAAGCTATAAACAACGGAGTCAATGCACGATTGCTTTCAGGCGTTCTGAATCTCTTCCGCCATGCAAGCCGAGTGATTGATGACCGAGCAAAAGCGTATGCCAAGAGCGGTATGATGCAAGGAGTCGATAAAAAGCTCAGGGAACAGATCAGACAGAAGAAGGAAGGCCTCGGAATGCGTATGGGATAATTATGTCTTGTGTGATAACTTTTCGCAAAAACGCTGGATATGTCCGAGTCCTTGTGGTATTGTATGTGCTAACAAAAGAAAAAACAAAGGAGAACTCTATGTCAAAAAGACGACCGTCGGGCGACGGACTAATAAGAAAAAGAAGTGACGGACGATGGGAAGGCCGTATCGTCGTCGGTCACAAAAATGACGGAACTCCGATGTATAAATCGGTGTTCGGCAAAACACAAAAAGAGCTGATGCCTCGCCTCACAAAACTCAAAGAATACTACGCAGGCATGGACATGACCGAGGAAAGCCGAATGACTCTCGGCGATTGGCTCACAAAATGGCTTGAAGAATATAAAGCCCCGATGATACGCGAAAGCACGGCCGCAAGATATCGGCACATGATCAACAACCACATCATACCGAACCTTGGCAGTAAGATCATCACGCAAGTGGCAACACAAGACATCCAAAAGATGTACAACAAGCTCAAACGGTCGGGCAGAATGGAGAAGCACAAGGTGCACGGACACGAGCTGTCAAACTCTATGGTACGAGCGATTCACATGATGCTTCACGAAGCCTTGGACGGGGCGGTTCGAGAGGGATTGATTCCTGTAAACCCGACAGAAGGAACAACGATACCGAAGCTCGGCAGACAAGAAAAAACGGTACTGCTGCAGTCTCAGATTGAAACCTTCCTAAAGCATATCGAAGGGGATGAGGTATGGTACGATTTCTTCTATACCGACCTCATGACAGGCATGCGCCGAGGTGAGATTTGCGGTCTGAAATGGACGGACTTCGATGCGGAGCACGGCAAGCTCCACGTGCAGAGAACCATACGTTACCAGCACGGACAGCCCGTTATCGGAGAAACCAAAACAAGCGAAGGAAACCGCGTGATCCTTCTTCCGAGAAGCGTGCATGCTCTGCTGTGCGAACGGCAAAAGAAAGCACTCACCGAGTGGATATTTCCAAAGCCGACTTATCCCGAGCTTCCGCTCGATCCCGGCACGGCATATGCACAGCTCAAACGACTGCTTAAAGAAGCAGGACTTCCAGATATCCGCTTCCATGACCTGCGCCACACCTTCGCACCGCACGCAGCTTCAAACGGAGTCGATCCCAAGACCTTGGCAGGTATTCTCGGCCACACCAAAGCGAGCTTCACGCTCGACACCTACACTCACGTGACAACTGACATGCAGAGAAATGCATCAGGCATCGTCGGCAACTATATCACAGATATCTTTGGAAAGGAGTTAAAACCATGG
>JAZNII010000008.1:0-1715 GCA_045577415.1 Eubacteriales bacterium | reverse complement strand
AAGACAAGTGTTAACTACAACTCCTTGGCTCACAGAACGACATGGCTACGATCCGACTTCTTGTCATAGTCGTAGCCTGCGGCAGACGCGCTTTTTTCGTTCAGACCCGTGGTGGCAACCGTCATATCAAAGAGCTTCAGTACCGACGAGAAGTCGGAGGCCAAGCGGTCTTAGGAAGACAAGTGTTAACTACAACTCCTTGGCTCACAGAACGACATGGCTACGATCCGACTTCCCTCGGAGTATAAGGGCACACAGGGCTCGTCGGTGCTGAAGCTCTTTGATATGACGGTTGCCACCACGGGTCTGAACGAACAGTGCGCGGCAGTCGCAGGCTACGACTACGACAAGACCTACACCTATTCCGCATCCCACGCATCCTACTATCCCGGGGCGTCCATGATGTCGATCAAGGTTCTGTGGGATAAGGCAACGCACAAGATCCTCGGCGCGCAGATCGTGGGCTTTGACGGTGTGGATAAGGGTATGGACGTGATCGCCACCGCAATGCGACTCGGTGCGAAGGTAACAGACCTTGCAGAGCTCGAGCTTTGCTATGCTCCGCCCTTCAGCGCTGCCAAGGATCCCGTGAATATGGTAGGATTTGTTGCCGAAAACGTCATCACGGGCAAGATAGGTCAGTTCTTCTGGCACGACGTGGAAAAGCTCCCGCGCGACGGAAGCGTGACCCTACTCGTCACTCGCACCAATACCGAGGTCGCACGCGGAAGAATCGACGGATTTATGCACATTCCGCTTGACTCGTTGCGCGAGCGCATCCGCGAGATCCCCGTAGGCAAGCCCGTGTACGTGCATTGTCACAGCGGTTTGCGCTCTTATATCGCTTGCCGCATTCTTGCAGGCAACGGATTTGAATGTTACAATCTCGCAGGCGGATGGCGGCTCTATGAGTCGGTCATAAACGAAAGAACGGTGCCCGAATATGTCTGCACCGAATGCAAATAGCGGGCAGTGCCCGCCGCCAATCACTCGCCTATTCAAGCATTTTTGGTATATGAAGCAACGGCAACGGCGAGGGTGCTTATTTCAATTTATTATGAAAAAGAACAAGGAGGTATATCTTATGTCAGTACAAAAACTGAATCAAAATAATTTTAATAACGCAATCGCAAACGGCACGGCTCTCGTGGATTTCTACGCCCATTGGTGCGGACCTTGCCGTATGGTTTCTCCCATCGTGGACGAGATCGCCGAGGAAAGAAGGGACATTACCGTGGGCAAGGTGAACGTAGATGATGAGAACGCCCTTGCTATGAAATATGGCGTGATGAGTATTCCCACGCTGATCGTCTTTAAGGACGGAAAGGAGGCGGCAAGAATTGTCGGAGCAAGACCCAAAGCCGCCATTCTTGCACAGTTGCAATAAGAACGACGTTAAGAAAGACCGCCACGACCCGTTTTGAGCCGTGGCGGTCTGCTTATCTTATTCTTTCCGATAAATTGGAATTTGTCATTATAAATCAATACTGATTTCGTATTTATCTTCAATGAGTATATAGTTCACATTATGCTTTTGTGCAAGGGAGAACACTTCTGCATTATCTGCCAATACACTCTCCATCGTACACCATTCATCATCTAAACGATTCTCAATGATGTTTGCATATTTCTTTATGTCTGCAAAATGATTTTTTATATAGTTCTCACTCAGTACCAAACAATAGTATTTAATCTGTTCAAGATATTGCTGCTCA
>JAZNII010000007.1:0-26679 GCA_045577415.1 Eubacteriales bacterium | reverse complement strand
GGGGGGAGGGGGAGAATTTTTTTAAAAAACGTTCCCCCCTCTCCCCCACACCCCCTCTCCCACTTCAAAAACTTTCAAAAAAGGGGAATATATGGGTGGGAGTGCAACTTCTAATTTGAAGTGATTGCAGAGATGAGGTAGTTATAGAAGCATACAAAAACGGCGAATATTTCTCTGGAAAATACACAAATTTTGAATAATATTCATTTTTGTGCGAAACGACCACAAACAATGCGAAAAACTCGTCAAATATTGTCAATCCTTTTATTTATAAAATATTGACAAAATGCAAAGAAAGGTGTATAATATACAAAAATGAAGCGTATCTATTCTGTTTGATGAATTTTATGCAAAAATAATGAATAAAATTGCAAAACTTGCGAATTTTGCGAAGGAGAGTTGAAAATGGACAAGAAAAACATAAAAAAAGTAGTGCTTGCGTACTCAGGTGGACTTGATACCTCTATCATCATTCCGTGGCTCAAGGAGAACTACAACAACTGTGAGGTAGTTGCCGTAAGTGGTAACGTAGGTCAGGCAGACGAGCTTGAAGGCCTTGAAGAAAAGGCTCTCAAGACCGGTGCGTCCAAGCTTTACGTTCTCGACCTCACCGAGGAATACGTTAACGAATATATCATCCCCTGCATGAAGGCGGGCGCTATCTACGAGGAATATCTCCTCGGTACCAGCCACGCGCGTCCCTGCATCGCAAAGGGCCTTGCCGAGATCGCTATCAAGGAGAAGGCTGACGCTATCTGCCACGGCTGCACCGGTAAGGGTAACGATCAGGTTCGCTTTGAACTGACCCTCAAGCATTTCTGCCCCGATATGCCCATTATCGCCCCTTGGCGTGAGTGGGATATCAAATCCCGTGAAGAAGAGATCGACTACGCGGAGGCACACAACGTTCCTCTGAAAATTAACCGTGAGACCAACTACTCCAAGGATAAGAACCTCTGGCATCTTTCCCACGAGGGACTTGACCTTGAGGACACGGGCAACGAGCCTATGTACGAAAAGCCCGGGTTCCTTGAAATGGGTGTTTCTCCCATTCAAGCACCCGACACCCCCACCTACGTTGAGCTTGACTTCGTTCAGGGTGTTCCCGTTGCCATCAACGGCGAAAAGAAGTCTGCAAAGCAGATCATCCTCGACCTCAACGAGCTTGGCGGAAAGAACGGAATCGGTCTTCTTGACATCGTCGAAAACCGTCTCGTTGGTATGAAGTGCCGCGGCGTTTACGAGACCCCCGGCGGAACTATTCTTTACAAGGCTCACAGCGTCCTTGAAAGCATCTGCCTTGATAAGATGACCCTCCACGAAAAGCAGAAGCTTGCTATTACCTACGCGGAGCTTGTCTACAACGGTCAGTGGTTTACCCCCCTCCGCGAGGCTCTTGCGGCATTCGTTGACAAGACCCAGGAGAAGGTTACGGGTAAGGTTCGCTTGAAGCTCTATAAGGGCAATATGATCAACGCGGGCGTATGGAGCGACTACTCTCTCTACTCCGAGGAGATCGCAACCTTCGGCGAGTCCGACTACGACCAGAAGGACAGCGCAGGCTTCATTAACCTCTACGGTCTTCCGATCAAGGTTCAGGCTATGGTCGACGCAAAGAACAAGTGACCTTAGATAATTTGCGCAATGCTTCGTTGTTCCTCAAAAGCGGCTCGACTTACGTATAAGTAAGCCTTCGCCTTGCTTTTTTCGGTACGCCTTGCCTTGCACAAATTCTCGTCGGTCACGGTTATATGAGAGGGTGGGTGCTCCCTCGAATGCTTCTCTGAAACAGAGAAGGCGATAATATTGGGATAGTTTACGCTATCCCATATTATGCTTTTTATACGGCATCAAAAAGATGCACAAAATGGGATAAACAAACAAATTTTTGGAAAGTTTTTGGATTCTTAAACCTTTTTCCCAAAAAGGTTTAAGCGGCCGGAGGCAAAAATGGCAAAAATGTGGGCAGGCAGAAATGCCGGTGTAACGGACAGTCTTGCGGACGATTTCAATTCGTCGATCCGCTTTGACTGCAAAATGTATAAGCAGGATATATTAGGCTCGGTGGCGCACGCAAAGATGCTCGCAAAACAGGGCATCATCAGCGGAGAGGACAGCGAGACGATAATCGACGGTCTGCTTTGGATACTTGAAGATATCGAGAGCGGAAAGCTGGAGTTTGATATGAGTGCCGAGGACATTCACATGTTCGTGGAGTCCGAGCTGACAGCACGGATCAGCGAGGCGGGAAAGAGACTTCACACCGCACGAAGCCGAAACGATCAGGTGGCGCTGGATATCAGAATGTACCTCCGCGACGAGAGCGAAAAGGTGACTGATCTGCTCAGAAAGCTGATCGGTGCTATCTGCGACAAGGCAGAGGAGACCAAAAGCTATATAGTTCCGGGATATACTCATTTGCAGAGAGCGCAGCCTATCGTTTTCGGACATCACCTTATGGCATACGCCCAGATGCTGCTCCGCGATATGTCAAGAGTTGAGGACGCGGTTAAGAGAATGAACGTCTCTCCCATCGGCTCTTGCGCTTTGGCGGGTACGACCTATAACACCGACCGCCGATATGAAGCCGATCTGCTCGGTTTCAATAGTGTGGCGCAAAACAGCCTTGACGGAGTTTCCGACAGAGACTTCTGCGTTGAACTTATGAGTGCGTTTGCAATCATTATGATGCACCTCTCCCGTTTCTCCGAGGAGATAATTCTTTGGTCGAGCTGGGAGTTTGGATATATCGAGCTTGACGATGCCTACACCACGGGGTCGTCGATCATGCCTCAGAAGAAAAACAGCGATATGGCAGAGCTTGTCAGAGGCAAAACGGGACGAGTCTACGGCGACTTAATGGCACTTCTGACCACCCTTAAGGGTCTCCCCCTTGCATACAACAAGGATATGCAGGAGGACAAGGAGGCGATGTTCGATTCGCTTGAGACCGTAATTATGTGCCTTGAAATATTCGCTCCTATGGTTGCGACCATGAGAGCTAAACCCGAAAAGATGTATAAGGCTGCACAGGAGGGCTTCATCAATGCCACCGATCTCGCCGACTACCTCACCAAAAAGGGAATGGCGTTCAGAAGCGCGTATAAGATCACAGGTGAGATCGTCGCCGAGTGTATCGCGAAGCATACCGTCCTCGACGCCCTCTCGCTTGAAGAATACAAAGCCCACAGCGAGATCTTTGAAAGCGACCTCTACGACGAAATTTCCCTTGAGACCTGCGTGGCAAAGCGTATTTCTGAAGGCGGTACAAGCGTCGCCTCGGTCGAAAAACAGATAAATGCAGTAAGAACAAAGTTGAAATTATGAAAAAGAAAATTTTTATCGACGGTCGCGCGGGTACCACGGGTCTCCGCATATACGAGCGTCTTGAAGCAAGAGAAGATATAGAGCTTATCGTCCTCTCCGACGAGGAAAGAAAGGACGTTGCGGCAAGAAAGAGAGCATTGAACGAAGCCGACGTCGCCTTCCTCTGTCTCCCCGACGACGCGGCGAGAGAGTCGGTGTCGCTGATCGAGAACGAAAAGACGGTGGTTATCGATACCTCCACCGCCCACAGAACTCTTGACGGCTGGTGCTACGGATTTCCCGAACTTTCGGAAAAGCTTGAAGAAAAGCTTAAAAATGCCAAAAGGATCGCAGTGCCGGGATGTCACGCAAGCGGATTTATCGCCTTAGTCTATCCCCTCATCGAAAAGGGAATTATTTCTCCCGATGAGCTGCTGACATGTCATAGCATCACGGGATATAGCGGCGGCGGAAAGAAGATGATCGCCGAATACGAGAGCGAGGAGAGAAGTCAGCTTTTTGATGCTCCCCGTCAGTATGCCCTCGGTCAGACACATAAGCATTTGAAGGAAATGAAGGCTATCACGGGTCTTTCAAACGAGCCTATTTTCTGCCCCATCGTTTCAGATTTTTACAGCGGAATGACGGTCACCGTGCCGATCTTCGCAAGTCAGTTGAACGTAGGCTTTACTGCAGAGGACATAAAGGCGGCGTATGCCGAAAGATACAACACCTCACTTGTGTCCTACGTTGAGTGTTCTGACGAAAGCGGTTTTGTGTCGGGAGCAAAGCTCTCTCGCAAGGACTCTATGCAGATCTCTGTTGCGGGCAACGCCGACAGAATATTGCTTATCGCTATGTACGATAATCTCGGCAAGGGTGCTTCGGGCGCGGCGGTCGAATGTCTCAATTTTGTCCTCGGTACAGATAAGACCGAAGGATTGGAAATATAATTTTTACAAGGAAACCAATTTATGATAACACAGATAAACGGCGGCGTTTGCGCCGCAAAAGGCTTTACGGCAAACGGAATTCACTGCGGAATTCGCAAAAATAAAACTAAGCGTGATCTCGCGCTTATTTACAGCGAGGTAAAGGGAAGCGCGGCGGCGACCTATACGCAGAACCTTGTGAAGGGCGCGCCTCTGCTTGTCACAAAGAGCAATATTTCCGACGGATACGCACAGGCTATTATCTGCAATAGCGGAAACGCTAACACCTGCAACGCAAACGGCGTTGAGGTGGCAGAGGAGACCTGCAAGATCCTTGCAAAGGAAATGGGAATTGATGCAAAGGACGTTATCGTAGCGTCTACCGGTGTTATCGGTCAGCCCCTTGATCTCACGCCCATAGCTGACGGTATCCCCACGCTGGTTGCAGGTCTCGGAGACCATTCCCACTATGCTTGCGAGGGTATTATGACCACCGATACAAAGCCAAAGGAGATAGCATTTGAGTTTGAAGTCGGCGGCGTTAAGTGCAAAATGGGCGGTATTGCCAAGGGAAGCGGAATGATCCATCCCAATATGGCAACTATGCTTGTTTTCGTTACCACCGACTGTGCTATCGCTCCCGAAATGCTCTCTCAGGCACTTCGCGCGGACATTAAGAAGTCCTTTAATATGATAAGCATCGACGGCGATACATCCACCAACGATATGGTGTCTGTTATTGCAAACGGACTTGCAGGCAACGCTGAGATCATCTCCGAGGGCAAGGATTACGACGATTTCTGCGAGGCGCTCCATGCAGTCACATCTTACCTCTGCCGTTCTATCGCGGCGGACGGCGAGGGAGCTACCAAGCTTCTCGAATGTACCGTCAGCGGAGCTTGCGATGACGAAAACGCGGCTATTGCGGCAAAAAGTGTTATCTGCTCCTCGCTGCTGAAGGCGGCTATGTTTGGTGCCGATGCCAACTGGGGACGCGTGCTTTGCGCTATCGGTTACAGTGGTGCTGACGTTGACGTAAATAAGGTCGACGTGGCTTTCAAGAGTTCAAAGGGAACAGTCGAGGTCTGCAAGAACGGCTCAGGCGTGCCTTTCTCGGAGGAGATAGCAAAAGAAATACTTCTTGAACCCGAAATTGAAATCATCATCTCCGTAGGAGACGGCAACGGCAAGGCGACGGCTTGGGGCTGCGACCTGACCTACGATTACGTTAAGATCAACGGAGACTACCGTACTTAATGTCGCAAGCGACATTAAGTAGTGATATTCGCGGTGGTTCCGCGAGTGATATGCTCTGCGGAGCAGAGCGTGATATTCGCCTTCGGCGAGTGATATGTTTTGCTTCGCAAAACGTTGAGGTAGCTTTTCTCGCTTTGCTCGAAAAGCGATCCCATTCAGATAAATAAACGATCTAATAATCAACTATCCTTATTTAAAGTTTTTGGAAAGGTGCAGGAAAACTCTTTTTTCAAAAAGGTTTTCCCGCAGATTTGGAACAATGCAAATCACACATGCGCAGAGGGCGGCGGTCATAACCGAGGCGCTCCCCTACATACAGAAGTATAATAATAAGATCATTGTTGTGAAGTACGGCGGAAACGCTATGATAAACGATGATCTCAAAGAAGCGGTCATGGGAGATATCGTGCTTCTGTCTCTTATCGGCATCAAGGTGGTACTGGTACACGGCGGCGGTCCCGAGATCACCGAGATGCTTTCAAAGGTAGGCAAGCAGAGCGAGTTTATCGACGGACTTCGCGTTACCGATCGCGAGACCGTAGACATCGTTCAGATGGTGCTTGCGGGCAAGATCAATAAAAATCTTGTAAATCTCCTTGAGAACAAGGGCGGCAAGGCGATAGGTCTTTCGGGCATCGACGGTCACATGATCAAAGCTGAAATGCTTGACGACGTACACGGATACGTTGGCGAGATCACCGATGTTAACGTCACCCCCATTCTTGATTGCCTTGAAAGGGGATATATCCCCGTAATTTCTACCGTTGGCTACGACTGCGAGGGTAATACCTACAATATCAATGCGGACACTGCCGCGGCAAGGATCGCAGGCGAGCTGAAAGCTGAAAGTCTTATCTCTATGACCGATATTGACGGAATACTGCGTGATAAGAACGACCCCTCCACTCTGATCTCCAAAATTCAGGTCAGCGAAGCTCCCCAGCTTATGAAGGAGGGCATAATCAGCGGCGGAATGATACCTAAGGTCAACTGTTGCATTGAGGCGATTCGCCGCGGAGTGCATAAGGTCTTTATTATTGACGGCAGAATCCCTCATTCCATTCTTATTGAGGTTCTGACCGACGCGGGTATCGGAACTATGTTTGTTAGCGGAAGTAAGATAAAATGAAAAATATAAAAGAGCTTGATAAAGAATACGTCGCGCCCACTTACGGCCGTTTTCCTCTGGCGCTTACATTGGGAAAGGGATCGCACGTCTTTGATGACGAGGGAAAAGAGTATATCGACCTCGGCACGGGAATCGCCGTAAATACGTTTGGAATTGCTGACGACGAGTGGATCGCGGCGGTCACCGACCAATTGGGCAGAATCCAGCATACAAGTAACCTCTATTACAGCGAGCCTTGCGCGGTCTTGGCGCAGATGCTTTGCGATAGAATGGGAATGAAAAAGGTCTTTTTCTCCAACTCCGGTGCCGAAGCAAACGAGTGCGCCATCAAGGCGGCGAGAAAATGGGGAGAGATCAATAAGGGCGCGGAATACACCACTATTATCACCTTGAAGGATAGCTTCCACGGTCGAACCCTCACCACTCTGGCGGCGACGGGTCAGGACGTGTTCCATAAAGACTTTTTGCCCCTTACAGAGGGCTTCGTTCACGCAGAGGCTAACAATATCGACGATGTGAAGCGCCTTGCCGATGAAAACAAGTGTTGCGCCGTTATGTTTGAAACGGTTCAGGGCGAGGGCGGTGTTCTCCCTCTTGGAAAAGAGTTTGTTGACGACCTGGTAGCCGTTGCCAAAGAGAAAGATCTTCTCCTTATCGCCGACGAGGTGCAGACCGGTAACGGAAGGACGGGAATGCTTTACGGATATATGAATTTCGGAATTCAACCCGATCTTGTCAGTACCGCAAAGGGCCTTGGCGGCGGTCTGCCCATCGGGGTGACTGTGTTCGGCGAAAAGGTTCAGAATATTCTCGGCGCGGGAATGCACGGCTCTACCTTTGGCGGCAACCCCGTTTCCTGCGCGGGAGCGATCAGTATCCTTTCGCGAATCGACGAAAAACTGCTTTTGGAGGTCAGAGAAAAAAGTAATTATATTTTCTCTGCTCTTGGCTGTGCCGAGGGTGTAAAGAGCGTCAGCGGAATGGGTCTTATGATAGGAGTTGAGACCGTAAAGGACGCGAGCGAGGTCATTACCGCTTGCCGAGAGAATGGAGTCCTCGTTATCAAGGCAAAAAACAAGGTCAGACTTCTCCCCGCGCTTAATATTCCTATGGCAGACCTTGAAAAAGCAATAACAGTTCTGAAAAACGCGCTGAAATAATATTTTAATAACGATTTAGTATTGCTTGCAACTAGATAGAAGATAAATTTTGATATAGGTCATCCCCGATTTTAAGGACGATCCGTCTGCTTTTCAGGTTATCCTTGGGGAAAGTTTTTGACTCCACCTTTTTTCAAAAAGGTGGAAAAAGAAAGGAAAAACTATGAAACATCTGCTTAAGCTTTCCGACTGGTCGGAAAAAGAAATAATTGAAACGCTGAATCTTGCCGATCAGCTGAAATTCGAGAAGAAGAACGGCATAGAGCATCACCATCTTAAGGGCAAGACGCTGGGTATGATATTCCAAAAATCGTCTACCAGAACCCGCGTGTCATTTGAGGTCGGAATGTACGATCTCGGCGGCTCTGCGCTCTTTCTTTCATCCCGTGACCTTCAGATCGGTCGCGGCGAGCCTGTGGAGGACACCGCCCGCGTGCTTTCGCGCTACCTTGACGGTATTATGATCCGCACCTTCGCTCAGGAGGAGGTTGAAACGCTTGCCAAGGTGGGAAGCATCCCGATCATCAATGGTCTTACCGATTACTGCCACCCCTGCCAAGTCTTAGCCGATCTTATGACAATTCGCGAGCATAGAGGTGTGCTTAAGGGCAATAAGCTTGTCTATATCGGTGACGGAAACAATATGGCGAACTCGCTTATTGTCGGTGGTATCAAGACGGGAATGGAGGTTGCCGTTGCTTGTCCCGAGGGCTACACACCCGACGCCGAGATCATGAAGTGGGCAACGGAGAACGGCAAGTTTACTTGGACAACAGACGTTCTTGAAGCTGCAAAGGATGCAGACGTACTCTATACCGACGTTTGGGCGTCGATGGGTCAGGAATCCGAGGCAGAGGAGAGAAAGAAGATATTCAAGGGCTATCAGATCAACGATGCCGTTATGGCAGTCGCAAAGCCCGACGCTATGGTGCTTCACTGTCTCCCCGCTCATCGCGAGGAGGAGATCACCGCAAAGGTATTCGAGGCTCATGCCGACGAGATCTTCGATGAAGCGGAGAACCGTCTCCACGCGCAAAAGGCAGTGCTGGTTAAGTGCATGAAATAATATTTCTACCAAAAGGAAGTCTTATTTAAAGACTTCCTTTTTTAATGCAAAATCAGTGTGACTTGGTCACCAAACGGCAAAAATAATATTGACTTTGGGGTAGAGGTATTGTATAATTATATCAAGGAATCGGTATTTTAAATTCGGGGGGCTTTTTATGGATATGGTAATTTTGACCGCCTTGGGTGTTGGCGGAGCCACGGTCGTGGGCGCGGTCATAGGATTTATATTTAAGAGAATTTCACATAGGTTCAGCGATATAGTCCTGTCCTTTGCGGCAGGAGTCATGCTCGCGGCGGCGGTGCTTGGACTTATCATCCCCTCAGTGGAGCATGGAGAGAAATTCGGCACGCCGATAGCGCTGCTTATGACCGTTGCGGGTGTGTTTGCGGGCGCGCTCTGTCTCAATCTTATCGACAAATTAGTACCGCACCTGCACAAAATGGTGGGAACCGATATAGAGGATCATCAAAACAACGCAAAGGCCAGTAAGGTCCTGCTTTTCGTAATGGCGATAGCAATACACAATCTGCCTGAGGGAATCGCGGCGGGCGTCGGATTCGGCTCGGGAAATACGGGCGAGGCGCTTCTTATCGCGGGTGGTATCGCCTTGCAGAATATCCCCGAGGGAATGGTCATAATCGGTCCGATGCTCTCTGCGGGAGTTAAACCGAGACGAACCTTCCTCATCGCCCTCGGTACGGGACTTGTCGAGGTCGTTGGAACGCTTCTCGGATATTTTGCGGTAAGCATTTCCACCGCGATATTGCCCTTTGCTCTGGCGTTTGCGGGCGGAACGATGCTCTACGTTATCAGCGACGAGATGATCCCCGAGACCCACGCCCACGGAAGCGAGAGGGGAGCAACCTATTCCTTGCTTATAGGATTCTGCCTAATGCTCGTTTTTGACGTGCTTTTGGGATAAAAACAGATTTTGTGGAAAATATACTATAATCTATTTTCCGAAAACGACATATTTTTACGCAAAATTCGTAAATTTTTCTTGACATAAACATAAGAAAATAGTATAATAATAACGTAATATTTTTTCGGTACCGTAAAAATAACGGACAGCCTCAAAAATGAGGAACAAAGGAGTAATTATGAATCTGCTTTACAAAGGTAAAACAAAAGACGTTTACGCTCTTGAAAACGGCAACGTTCTCCTCAAGTTCAAGGACGACTGCACCGGCAAGGACGGCGTGTTCGATCCCGGTGAGAACAGCGTAGGACTTACCATCGACGGTATCGGCAAGGCTAATCTCGAGACCTCTATCTACTACTTCGAGCTTTGCAAGAAGGCAGGCATCAAGACCCACTACGTCTCTGCTGATGTTGAGAACGCTACCATGGAGGTTCTTCCCGCAGAGTGCTTCGGTAAGGACAAGGGCGGTAACGGACTTGAAGTCATCTGCCGTCTCGTAGCTACGGGTAGCTTTATCCGCAGATACGGTGAGTACATCAAGAACGGGACTCCTCTTGAGGGCGGTTACGTTGAGTGTACCTTTAAGAATGACGAGAAGGGCGACCCGCTGGTTACAGGCGAAGGTCTCGTTGCTCTCGGAATTATGACTCCCGAGATGTTCGAAAGCCTCAAGGCTCAGACCCTCGCTATCACCAAGATCGTTGCCGATGATCTTAAGACCCTCGGTCTCGACCTCTGGGACATCAAGTTCGAGTTTGGCTACAACAACGGCGAAGTAATCCTCATCGACGAGATCGCTTCGGGTAATATGAGAGTTTATAAGGGTAACGAGATCGTTGATCCCGTAGAACTCACCAAGATAATTAACAATAGATAATTTGAAAGATACGATTGCGGGGGAAGGAAAACTTCTTGGAAGAAGTTTTCCTTCCCCCGCACCCCTATCCTTTCAAGAACTCTCCAAAAGAAATATATTATTTGTCAATATTGCTTTTTTTGATGAAATGTGATATACTGTAATTGAATAAAGAGAAAGGGGGATAGGCTTGTGAAATATCTTGATAGCTTTACGCTTGCTACTGAGGGCGATGAGGTTGATTATATACTGTCATACCCTCACAAGCTTGAGATGCAGTGTTATTCAAGCACCAACGTCTATCCCTTCAAGATCTTTCCGCAAAAGGGACTTGATAAGCTTGATTTTGAGTCGATAACAATAATCTACGGCGGCAACGGTTCGGGCAAGTCCACACTTCTCAATCTGATAGCGGAAAAACTGAAATTAGAACGCTCCGCGCCCTTCAACAATACTCCTTTTATTGAGGAATATCTGAATTTTTGCGACTTTGAGCTTGTTTACGGCAAAGGTGTTCCAAAAGGAAGCAGGATCATTACAAGCGACGACGTTTTCGATTCTCTCCTTGATGTCCGCGCCATAAACGACGGCATCGACCGCCGCCGCGAATCGCTTTTTGAGGAATATGACCGAAGCCGCGAGAAGACCTATCTTCTGCGCGATCTTGATGATCTTGAGGAGTTCAAGCGGAGAAATGAGAGCAAAAGACGCACCAAATCCGATTACGTATCGCGCAGACTGCCTCGGGAGATTAACGGAAGATCAAACGGAGAGACCGCGTTTTTGTATTTCACAAAACAGATTGAGGAAAACGCCCTCTATCTTCTCGACGAGCCTGAAAACAGTCTTTCGGCAAAACTGCAAGAAAAGCTTAGACAGTTCATCGAGGACTCGGTGAGATTTTACGGATGTCAATTTATCATATCCACCCATTCGCCATTTTTGCTTTCGATGAAGGGCGCAAAGGTTTACGACCTCGATTCTGTACCCGTTGAAGCGAAAAAGTGGACAGAGCTTGAAAACGTGAGGATCTATCACGAGTTTTTCGAAGAACACAGACACGAATTTGAATAAAATGGAATATAAAAATGTAATACAGTCAAAATTTCTATCCCGTCCCAACCGATTTATCGCCTATTGCGAGGTTGACGGCAAGAGAGAGGTTGTCCACGTCAAAAATACGGGGCGTTGCCGCGAGCTTTTGGTTCCCAATGCCACAGTTTATCTGTCGGTGTCGGATAATCCCGAGAGAAAGACCAAATACGACCTAATAGCGGTTGAAAAAGAGACCGCGCGGGGTACGATATTTATAAACATGGACTCGCAAGCTCCCAATGCGGTTGTTTACGAGTGGATAGCATCGGGTGGCATCTTCGGCGAGGGAGCAAAGGTGCGTCGCGAGGTCACCTATGGGAAGTCACGCTTTGACATATACGTCGAGCAGGGTGAGAGACGCGCGTTTGTCGAGGTCAAGGGCGTGACCCTTGAAAATGATGGCGTCGCGAGCTTTCCCGATGCCCCAACCGAGAGAGGAATAAAGCATATAAACGAGCTTGTATCCGCAAAAAACGACGGCTACGAAGCCTATATTTTATTCGTGGTGCAGATGAAAGGCATACACACCTTTACTCCCAACGACGAGACCCATAAAGCTTTTGGTGATACTTTGCGTGAAGCGGTGAAACACGGTGTAAAGGTTCTTGCTTACTGTTGTAAAGTAACACCTAATGAAATTAATATAGATGGTGAAACAATCAAAATTATTGGTTGTTAATGGAGTGATAATGATAAGAAAAAGAAGAAAATCACACGGACTGTTAAATTTAATTATTGCTTTTTTGTGCTGGATTTTTGAAGCTATATGGAAACTCCTCAAAATAATAGTGCCGATTTTGGTTAGTGCCGTAGTGTGGATATTTAGCGTTGGTTTGCCTGCGGTAGTATATTTTTTTTGGAGTATCTGTGGATATTCAAAATCAGAATACAGAGAGATTACGGGCAACTCTTTGTTAGATACATACACTGACAAAGGAAAACGGGGAGAATATTTATTATATAGGCATTTGAAAAATGAAAGTGATAAAACAAAATGGCTATTTAATTTGTATATTCCAAGAGAAGATGGACGCACTACAGAAATCGATGTTCTTATGATACATCCCAGCGGGATATATGTTTTTGAATCCAAGAATTATTCGGGTTGGATTTATGGATCTTCCAACAGAGAGAAGTGGACTCAATGCATAAAGCCTTCGGACAATGCAAAGGCTCAAAAATATCACTTTTTAAACCCTTTAATACAAAATAAGATTCACGTCAAATATCTAAGTCCTTTGTTGCCTGATGATGTTCAAGATAAAATTTTTTCAGTAGTTGTCTTTGGAAATAGATGCAAATTGAAAAATATAGAGCTTGACTCTTCCGAACAAATAGTAACACATATAAAGAGCGTTAAAAAAGTGTGTAAGGATCGGTTTGCACATCAAACGATAGATGAAGCTACTATAAATAGTATTTTTCAAGAACTGTATCAATACACACAGATCAGCGAAGATGTTAAGAAAAAACATATAAACGATATTAATGCAACGAAAGATAATTACAGCTGGACAGGCGAGTAGCCTGTGCTTAATAAGTACTGTTTGTGTGACGATAATATGCAAAACAATATTATAAAAATAATGTTCGTCTGCCACGGCAACATCTGCCGAAGTCCGATGGCGGAATTTATTTTCAAAAAAATGATAACCGAGAGAAATCTTGACCATAGATACTCGGTGTCGTCAAGTGCTACAAGCACCGAGGAAATATGGGGAAATGTCGGCAACCCCGTCTATCCTCCCGCCCGTGCAGAGCTAAAAAAACACGGCATCGATTGCGGCGGAAAAAGAGCGGTTCAGCTCAATGGGTCCGACTATGAAAAATACGACCTTTTTGTCGGTATGGATAGCCGAAACATTGCCAATATGCAAAGAATGCTTAGTGGCGACCCAGAAAAAAAGATCCGTAAGCTGATGGACTATACGCCTCGTGGCGGCGACGTTGCCGACCCGTGGTACACCGACCGATTTGACGTGACCTATCGAGACATATACGAGGGCTGTGAGGCTTTGCTCGCGGCTCTTGAAAACTAATATAATACACGCCTAAATGGCAGAATGGAGATCTATATGAAGATACTTATCATCAACGGAAGTCCCAAGAATAACGGCAATACCGCACGCGCGCTTGCTGAAGCGGAAGCAATTTTCGCCGCAGAGGGCATTGAGATTGAAAACGTTCACGTCGGCGGTGATATGATCCGCGGATGTATGGCATGTCAGGCATGCAAAAAGACGGGTAAATGCGTCATAGACGATCTTGTCAACGAGGTCGCCCTCAAGCTTGAGGAGTGCGACGGCGTCCTTATTGGAAGCCCCGTGCATTTCGCGGGTCCCTCCGCAACCCTCGTGGCTTTACTTGACCGTCTGTTCTACAGCACCAAGTTTGACAAGAGAATGAAGGTCGGCGCGGCAATAGTTGTAGCTCGCCGAGGCGGTTGCGCTTCCGCATTCGATCAGCTTAATAAATATTTGACCTACTGCGGTATGGCGGTGGCTACAAGCCAGTATTGGAACAGTATCCACGGCGCGATCCCCGGGGAGGTTGAAAACGATGCCGAGGGTCTCCAGACTATGCGTACCCTTGCCCACAATATGGTCTTTTTGATGAGATCGATCGCGCTCGGTAAGGAAAAATACGGTCTCCCCGAAAGAGAAAAGCCCGCAAGGACGAATTTTGTGAGATAAGGGGAAGCAGGGGATGCGATTTCAGCTTTTTTTGAAAAAAGCTTGACAAAAAACTTCCCGAAGGATAGAAAAATTTACGGACGGTTTTGGTTTTCAAAGATTGGACACCAAATCTTCCGAGATGTTAGAACATCTTGGATTATAAGAAGAATATGAAGAAGAACGGATTTAGATATATAAAAGAGACCTTGTTGCCCCTGCTGCTTTTCTCCCTCGTTACGGGAGTCTTCACGGGCGCGGTCATCTTCCTTTTCAAAATAGCCTCGGGCGCGGTCATTGATCTGTCGGGCGCGGTATTAGGCTTTGTTAGGAATGCCCCCGCATTTCTGCCTTTGCTTGTTGCAGGAGCGGCGTTGGTCGGACTTATCGCGGCTATCATTCTCAAATCTTTTCCCGATTGCCGCGGCGGCGGAATACCCAGCGCGATTGCGGCCATTAGAGGTCAGGTGCCGATTCAAAGGATAATAAGCCTACCGCTTATATTTGTGTCCTCGCTTCTGACCTATTTTGGAGGAGTCCCACTTGGTACAGAGGGTCCCAGTGTGCAGATGGGTACGCTTGTAGGCGGGTTGACCTCAAGATCTCTCGGCAGAAAGAACAGAGCGTGGCGTCGCTATGTTATGACCGGAGGAGCCTGCGCGGGCTTTGCGGCGGCTACGGGAGCCCCCTTGACCGGTATATTCTTCGCCTTTGAGGAAGCGCACCGCCGATTTACTCCAATGATATTTATGGCGGCTTCACTGACTACGCTGTTTTCGTCGCTGACCATGGAGCTTTTATGCTTGGTGAGCGGAACGTCATCGAAGCTTTTCGGGTTTTCGATCAATTCGGTTATGCCCGTGCAGTATATGTGGAGCGCGCTTGTTGTTGGTGTTATATGCGGAATTGCAGCCATATTCTTTACGAAGACTTATAAACGAGTCGGCGAACTTCTTGAAAAATATGCCCGCAGGATCCCTTTCGTATTGAGAATTGTCATCATATTTGTTGCGGTTTCTCTTATCGGTGTCATTTCCGCGGAGCTTGTAGGAACGGGTCACCATCTTATCGAAGAGCTTGTGGACGGTCACGGCGTATGGTATCTTTTGCTGATATATCTTCTCGCAAGGGCAGTTCTGATCATGGTAGCCAACACACAGGGCGTTACGGGAGGTCTTTTTATTCCGTCTCTTGCCATTGGTGCAATAATCGGCGCGCTTTGCGGAAAGGGACTTGTTGCGGCAGGTGTTTTGCCCGGTGAATACTACGTTATAACCGTAGTCATCGGCATGGTGTCGTTTCTTGCGGCGTCATCCCGCATACCGATCACGGCGCTCGCCTTTTCTCTTGAAGCACTTTCGGGTCTTTCAAATTTGCTCCCGATAGCAATAGGCGTTGCCATCGCCTTTGCCGTTATTGAGACCTTTGGCATCCATTCCTTCAATGACACCGTTGTTGAAATGAAGATTGCGGATCGTAACCGCGGCAGAGAGATGATCGAGACCGAGGTTGAGCTTGTCGTGCAAAAGGATTCTTTTGTAATAGGACATGAGGTGCGCGACATACTCTGGCCTCCGCATTGCGTAATAGTTTCAATTATCAAGAACTCTGATGCGGGTGAAGGTCACATCGGACTTGCCGAAGGAGATCTGCTTTATGTCCACTACAAAACCGCATATCCGGAATACACCGCCGAACGGCTTGAGGATCTTGTGGGTAAACAGGATGAATTTTGATCATAAAAACACCTTAATATTAATAAATCTCCCGACGGATTTTATAGTCCGTCGGGATTTTTTTTGCAATTATTGCAAAATCTATTGATTTTCTCATAAAATCGTGGTAAAATGAAAGAGCCAAATCAATTTAATATTTATTTTTGAGTATAGGATAACTATACCTTTTTTAGGTATACACTAATCAGAAATGAATTTGATAAAATGCAGATTCTTATTCTGATTAGTGTGTATATCTATACTCATTTAATATTGAATTGGTTTGGCGACTATCGGAGTCTGCGTTTTTGTGCGATGACTTCGGTCGTCGCACTTTTTATTTGGAGGCTTTGAAATGAAGATCGCAATAATCGGATCACGTGGACTTCACGTGGAAAATTTCGACAAATACCTTCCCGAAAACGTCACCGAGATCGTTTCGGGCGGCGCAAAGGGAATTGATTAGGACGCAGAGGCTTACGCCAACGCAAACGGCATCAAGCTGACAGTCTTTCTGCCCGAATATGACCGCTTTGGCAGAGGCGCGCCGATCAAGCGAAACAAGCAGATAGTTGATTATGCCGACGAGGTGTTGGCATTCTGGGACGGAGAGTCAAGAGGAACCTTGAGCGTTATTGAATACTGCCGCAAGATCGGCAGAAAGGTCACGGTTATTATTGAAAAAATATGATAAATCGCACGGGAGGGGGCTTGCTCCTCCCGTTTTTGCGTCAATTCCCAACAAAAATCGGTGAAACCTATTGCAAAAACTCCTTTTTTATAGTATAATTACTGTAATTGGGCAAAAATCAGAATAAATATATAATTTTGGAGTAAACAGTGGCAGATTTAAGACAAGAGATCAACCGTCGACGCACATTTGCGATAATTTCACACCCCGACGCGGGTAAAACAACGCTGACCGAGAAGTTTTTGCTTTACGGAGGCGCAATACAGACCGCGGGTTCGGTCAAGGGCAAGCAGACCGACAAGCACGCCGTTTCCGACTGGATGGAGCTTGAAAAGCAGAGAGGAATTTCGGTTACCTCCTCGGTCATGCAGTTTGAATACGAGGGATATTGCATCAACATCCTTGACACTCCCGGACACCAGGACTTCTCCGAGGACACCTACCGTACGCTTATGGCGGCGGACTCGGCGGTAATGGTCATCGACGCCGCAAAGGGTATCGAGCCTCAGACCAGAAAGCTTTTCCGCGTCTGCGCGGCGAGAAATATCCCGATATTTACCTTTATCAACAAGCTTGACCGTGAGGCAAGAGACCCCTTTGACCTTCTTGACGAGCTTGAGACCGAGTTCGGCATAGGCACGTATCCTATGAACTGGCCTATCTCCTGCGGACAGACCTTTAAGGGCGTTTACGACCGCGAGAAGAAGTGTATTCTCACCTTTTCAACCTCCCATGGCGGCAGAGAAAAGCTTCGCGCCATCGAATGTGATATAGCCGACCGCGAAAAGCTGGACGAGACCATCGGAGCCGACCTTGCGGACACTCTTTGCGAGCAGGTCGATCTTCTTGACGGCGCGGGCAACGATTTTGACATAGAACAGATCAGATGCGGTAAGCTTTCTCCTGTTTTCTTCGGCTCGGCGCTTAATAACTTCGGTATCGAACCCTTCCTTGAAAGCTTCCTCAAAATGACCACCGCTCCCCTTGTCCGTCAGACGGTTTCGGGCGAGGTCGATCCCTTTGACGAGCATTTTTCCGCATTCGTATTCAAGATTCAGGCTAACATGAACAAGGCGCACCGTGACCGTATCGCCTTTATGCGAATCTGCTCGGGCAGATTCCAAAAGGGCAAGGAGTATCTCCACGCCCGTCCCGGCAAGATGATAAAGCTCTCCCAGCCTCAGCAGATGATGGCGCAGGAAAGAGAGGTCGTTGAAGAAGCTTTTGCGGGCGACATTATCGGCGTTTTCGACCCCGGTATCTTCTCGATCGGCGACACTATCTGCGAGCCGCCTCTCAAGGTGCAGTTCAAGGGTATTCCTACCTTCGCCCCCGAGCATTTTGCGGTCATCGAGCAGATAGATTCGATGAAGCGCAAGCAGTTCCAAAAGGGAATGGAGCAGATAGCCGAGGAGGGTGCTATTCAGATATTCTTCCTGCCCGACAGCGGTATGGAGCGAGTTATCGTGGGTGTTGTCGGTCTGCTTCAGTTCGACGTTCTCAAATTCAGAATGCAGAGCGAATACGGAGTGGGATATTCCCGAATGGATCTCCCACACGACCAGATAAGATATATCGAAAAATGTCCCGGAGACCCCAAAAATCTCACTCTTTCGGGCGACACCCGCCGCGTGGTGGACGTCAGAGGCAACAGCCTTTTGATCTTCCCAGGCACATGGGCGGTCAACTGGGCGCTGGAGAACAACGAGGGACTTGAACTTTCCGAATTTAACAGATGGTAAAAATAAAAAAACACGGTTTTGCCCAACTTCTCACAAGGAAGTTGGGCAAAACCGTTATTTTGGGGGCGTTTTTATATCAATCCTGAACCAGAACGTTCAATTCTCTGAGCTTCGCGCAGATGCGCTCGAAGGTTTCCTCGTCCTTTACGCCGATGGTGTGAACATGGATGCCGCCCGTCAGGTCGGAAAGCTGAGCCGCACCCGTGCTGCTGACCTCGCGAACGAATTCGTCTGCGTCAAATCTTGAAGAAATAGACATGTCCGCAGAAATAACGCCGTAGATAGAATGCTCTACCTGAACGTCAAGCACCTTGCCACCGTTGTCTACGATAGCGTAAAATTCGTCGATCACGCCCTCCTTGGAGTGCTTGCAAACTATCTTCTTTCTGATCTCACCCACCGCTCTGTCAAGAACGTATCCCCTGTGTTCAGCTCGGATGTTGTTGCCTGCCGCACGCAGAAGCGCGATGTCGGCAACGATGATCTGTCTCGTAACGCCGTTCATCTCCGCAAGCTTGGTCGCGTTTATGGGAGCGGTTGCTTCGTTAAGCTCTGCCAAAATATTTTGTCTTCTCTGGTTTCCTGTCATTTTATATACCTCGCAAAAAAATGTATTGACTTTAGTATAATTATATCACTGTTTTTTTTATAAATCAATAGATTTTTCTGATTTTTTGTGATTTTTTGGGGAAACTTGTAAAAACATGATTTTATTGCCATAAAGACAAAAAACACTAAAACAAAACACGGGAAGGATCATAGATCTCTCCCGCGTTTTGTTATGAAATCAGTAGGCGATAGTTGTCATCAGAGCGTATTCGGGCTGGGAAACATCGAGACGGGAAGCCTGAACTACTACGGGCTGGTCGCTCTCGACCAAAACTGCGTAGGGGGTGTTCTTGGGGATCTTTCTGCCGTCGTCGGTAATTACCTTGTCAAGACGAATGTGATTGGTGCGCTCGTGCTTGCAGACCGCGTGAATTCCGCGCATAGGCTCGTCGTTTTCAAAGTAGAGAGTGATATTGATATTGGCATCCTTACCCGAAAGATTGAGAACGCAGACAGCCTCGTGGCTGACGAGGTCGCCCTTCTCGGTGTCGCTCATAAAACCGTCGGCAATAAGCCATACATCTTTTCCGTACATAATATTTATCCTTTCCTTGCCGCAGAGCGGTATATTGCTTAAAAACAGTATAGCATTTTTTAGGATAAATGTCAAGGCTTGGGGTTGATTTTTCCCCTACTTATTTGGCGGTATCGGTACAGATTATTGAGGCCACAAAAAGACCGTAGTTCATTTCGTCAATAGTGATCTTGCTCCACTGGGCTGCCGTACCCTGATATTCTATGGTCTTTAAATTGTTACATTCGAAAAATGCCATAGGGGCTATCTTAAGAAGCGAGGAGGGGAGCGAGATGGTGGAAGCTCCGCTTGCCGACGGGTAGGCTAAAAGACGGGTCATGTCTGCGGTGAAGAGCATGCCGCCTAAGTCGCAGAACGTCTTATTGTCCTTGTCCACTGACAGATACACAAGCTCGGGGCAGTCTGCAAAAGCCATGTCACCAATATAAGATATTGTAGAGGGGATCTCTACGGCGCGGATAAATTCGTTGCCGCAAAACGCTTTTTCTTCAATGGATGTAACTACGTCTCCGTCGGGACTGCGGAGCGGTATCGTGATGTAGGAATCGGTTATGTTGCCAATACCCGACACAGAGCAGGTACCGTTGCCGTGGCTGACGTAATCAAGCGATGGCGCGGGAGTCTCCTCGGTTTCGGAGCTTTCGTTATCGTTATCCTCGGAGTCCGATCCTTCGACGCTCTCTCCCGTATCGGACGGCTCCTCGGTGGGGGCTTCGGTTACAAGTGAACTGTCCGAATCGGATGCTGATTCCTGCGGTTCGTCGGGGGAGAGGTGAGTGGGAAGCTCGAGGGTGCTTGATTCGGTATCGCTGCCTACGGGTTCTTTCGCCGTAAGATTGGCGCAAGCGGCAAACGATGCGGCGAGCAGTAATGCCGCGCCCGTTATCGATGCCAGAATGATGATGATTTTTCTTTTCATGTGCTTTTTCCTTCCTTGTTTGCTTTTTTGTGTGCCGAGATCGGCGTCTGCAAGCTCTACCGAAATTATACCAAAGTAGCAAAAGCGGTGTCAATTTAAATCGTGCGACCCAAAAAACGCTTTTGCGAGCGGTTTTTTAGCTGCTTTTACTTGATTTGCTCTTGCGCGACACCCTTCGACGGAAAAAACTTATCGACAAAAAGGGTGCAGCTTCGGCAAATTAAAAACAAATCGTTGAAAAATAAACCTAATGTAGATATACCCGATAATTGAAAACGAGTAACATTTTTTGGAAACCCCTTTGCCCGTAAGCTATTGACAAATATTTGGATAGATGGTATAATTAATATATAATCGATATGATCAAAAATGACTTTAGGGAGGTGTTTCTTGATGAAGAGCGTTATTACCATTAGCCGCGAGTACGGAAGCGGAGGAAGAGCTATCGGAAAGCTGGTAGCGGAGAAGCTTGGTTACAAATTTTACGACGCGGAGATAATTGACGAGGTGGTGGTGTCAAGCGGCTTTTCCAGAGATATAGTTGAAAAGTATGACGAATACGCAACTCACAAGAACAGTTTTCTTTACGCGATCGCAATAAACGCAGGCGGCGACAGTCTCACGTCGGTTGCCAACCGTGTGCATATCGCCCAGAGTGAGGTCATTAAGCGAATAGCCGAGGAGGGCAGATGCGTGATAATCGGCAGGGGAGCCGATTATATTCTCCGTGACCGAGACGACTGCCTAAACGTCTTTATCCGCGCCGATATTAAATTCCGCGCCCGCCGTATTCTTGACATCTACGGCGACGACGGCAAGAAGGTTGAGTCAAAGATAGACGACAAGGATACCAGACGCAGAGTATATTACCGCTCCTTTACCATGCGTGAGTGGGGAGTTATCGAGAATTACAATCTCGTGCTTGACAGCGGCGCTATCGGAATCGAGAAATGCGCGGATATAATCTGTGAGATAGCGAAATGATGTATATAATGAAATTTGGTCTGCGATAATGCCGAAAACCAAATTTCATTCGATAATAAGGAAATGCTCATTAAGCCAGCTTAATGAGCATTTCCTTGATTTTTGGGCGGAGTTTTTTGTTGTTCGCGTAGTTTTTTGTCGGTGTTCTCAATATCGTTGTTTGTCTCGGTGTCTGTAGGTGCGCCACCGTCACCTTTGAAGAAATTACAGATCAGCAGAGCGATAATTGGACCGATAAAGATGCCCCAGAAGCCGATGAATCTCACGCTTATATAGATCGAGGCGAGTGTGGCGAGAGGATGAAGCCCCAGAGTGTTGCCCACGATCTTAGGCTCTGCCACCTGTCTGATCACCGATACCGCGGCGTAAAGGACGAGAAGACCAATGCCCATTTTGTAGTCGGAGGTGATCAGAGAGAAAAGCGCCCATGGGAGAAGGACGGTGCCTGTTCCGAGAATGGGAAGAATGTCAACGATGGCAATAATTATGCTTAAAATAAAGGCGTAATTTACACCAAGTATCGAGAGACCCAGAAAGACCTCGCAAAAGGTCAAGAGCATTATCAGGAGATACGCCTTTATATATCCACGCAGTGTGCTTGATATATTTTCTTTCACAAGCGGAAGCTTTGCGCTCCATTTGTCGGGAAGGACGGACGAGAGCGCTACGGCAAGGGCATCTTGGTCGGTACAAAAATAGAATGAAGAAATGACGAGGACCGCAAGGAAAAGAAAAAATTCGGGAACTTTCGCAAGTATGCCTGCCGCCGCGGAGGGGAGGGCGCCCGTAAGCGACGACATAAGGGAATTGAGCGCGTTAGAGAGAAGTCGGTCGAGGTCGAGTCCCAGCTTTTGTATCGCCTCGGATTCGGAAAGCTGGCTCAAAAAGCCGAACCGCGAGCCGATCTTTCCAAGCCTTTCGGTTATTGCCTCTATGGTCTTGCTTATTATTTCGGGATCGGCGGAAAGTCTGTCGATAAGGTTACTCGCTTCGGCTATTAGACGGTAGCCTGCCAGATATGCTAAGGCGACCAGCGCGGCAAAAAAAAGAATGACCAGCACGGCAGACGTCAGTTTTTTGGGAGTTTTCAGCTTTTTGGACAGCTTGTCGGAGATTGGCGCTATGATTGCGGCTATGGCGGCGGCAAGTAAAAAGGGAATGAAAGCGCCCAATGCATATTTGAAGAAGAACCAGGAAAACAGCATTATTCCTGCCACTATTATCGTTATATTTGCGGCTTTTCTGTAATCGTTTTCCATAATCGACCTCTTTTCTTGCGTTGTCCGCGTCGTCGGCGAGCTTTTACCTTTGTATATTTTAAGATTATGACCGAAGGGGACGAATTATCTCTTTGTTTTATTTTATTCTTGACAAGTTTATCGACAAATGATACAATAATTAATATAAATTTTGAAAGGCGGGTACTGATCGTGAAAAAAACAGTAAAAATTGCCATAGCGGTAGCACTTGCTTGCGTTGCGGCGTTGTGTCTCTTTTCCTGCAACATGGGGTCGGAAAAGACCTCTTGCGATACGTCAGCGACGGGCAAGGGAACTAAAATAAATATGAAAGAGGTCGAGGCGCTGATCGACTCAATGAGCGTCGAGGATTTTGAGGCGCACAACGGAGAGAGCGATTTCGTGCTTATAAAGGTCAAGGACTACGGCGACATCGTTCTGGTTCTCAGAAGCGACGTAGCTCCAGGGACGGTCAAAAACTTCAAAAAGCTTGTTTCCGAAGGTTTTTATGACGGAACAGTGTTCCATCGCGTAATGGAGGATTTTATGATCCAGGGCGGCGGATTTATCTCGAAGGACGGCTCTCTCATTCAGAAATCCGCCGACACTATAAAGGGCGAATTTACGTTTAACGGTCACGTTAACAATCTTCGTCATTTCCGCGGAGTGGTCTCTATGGCGAGAGTAGGCGGAATGAATAATTCGGCATCGTCTCAGTTCTTTATCGTTCATCAGACTAATATAAGGACCTTGAAGCTTGACGGCGACTACGCTACCTTTGGATACGTGCTTGCGGGAATGGACGTTGTGGACGCGATCGCCACCTGCAAGGTCTCGGGAGTGGCAGACGCTCCCCGTCCCGTAGTGGATATTGTAGTTGAATCGGTCTCGTTTGTTAAGCTGAAATGATGAAAAGGTATCTGATCAAAGAGGACTTGGCTCCGCTTTTCCAAAGACTTCCTGACAGAATAAACAAGGGAGATATGGGCAGGGTGCTTATAGTCTGCGGCTCTTACGATCCGTGCGGCGCCTCAATGTGCGGCGCGGCGCATTTTTCCGCGAGTGCGGCGTATAAGACTGGCGCGGGGATAGTTGAGATATTTACCCCAAGAGAGAATTACGCTCCGCTTGCGTCTTTGATACCCGAGGCGGTGTTTTCCCTTTACGGATATGATGAAAGCTGCTGCGGGGCGGCATCAAGACTTTCTCTTTCCGTTAAAAAGAGCGACACGGTCGTGCTTGGCTGCGGACTTGGAAAAAGCGAGATGTCGAGGGCGCTGGTCAAAGCGGTTTTCGAAAGCGTTTCATGTCCTTTGCTGATAGATGCCGACGGCTTGAATATCCTTTCGGAGGACGAGGAGCTTTGGGAGCTTCTTTCCGCGGAGCAGAGAAGCAGAACGGTCATAACTCCGCATCCCGGTGAGATGTCGAGGCTTTCGGGCAGAACCGTAGCCGAGATTCTTTCGGATGCCGAGGGAGTAGCGCGGACTTTTGCCAAGGAAAGGGGCATAGTATGCCTGTTGAAGGACCACAACACCGTGATAAGTGACGGCGAGACATCGTATATAAATCAAAGCGGCAACGCGGGTATGGCTACGGCAGGTATGGGCGACGTTCTTGCGGGTGTTGTTGGAGCTTTGTTGGCGAGAGCAGAGATCTGCGGCGGTGTCGGCGAAAAAGGCGAGATATTGTTCCGCGCGGCGGCGGGAGCGTATCTTCACGGGCGCGCCGGGGATCTGGCGGCGGATGGTATCGGACAGTATTCACTGAGTGCCAGCGACCTTTTGGCAGAAATACCGTCGGCGATACTTGATATTTTTGGATAAATATCACAAAAATCAAAAAAAATAAAAAATTTTGAAAAAAGTATTGCATTTGTAAAAAAAATGTGATATTATATATGGGTATGCGGCGGTATGGCCCGATGTACCCTCTCAGACGGAGGGCGCGCCGTGCATTATCTAAAAATCTTATGGAGGTTGAGAAAATGCCGAACATTAAATCCGCAAAGAAGCGTGTAAAAGTTACTCAGAAGAAGACTCTTCAGAACAAGATGTTCAAGTCTGCGATGAAGACCGAGATCAAGAAGTACTACGCTGCAGTTGCTTCCGGTGATATGGCAAGCGCACAGGCTGCTTACAAGTCTGCATCTAAGAAGATCGACGTTGCCGCATCCAAGGGCATTATCCACAAGAACGCCGCTGCACACAAGAAGAGCCAGTTCACCAAGGCGCTCAACGGTATGCAGAAGTAATTCTACAAAAAAACGAATACCGCTCCGTCTTAACCCAACGGTAGCGATAGCATAAATAACGGGATGTAGAGGCGCTCACCCTCTGCATCCCGTTATTTATTTTTGAAAAATATACTTTTTGGAAAAAATACTTGCAAAAGAATAAAAAATATGCTAAAATGAATATGTATTAAATGAGATTTGGTTTGAGATCTACGGCTCAACTCAAGCGAAAAGAGGTCTGATCATGAAAATGATAACTGCGATAGTAAACCACAAGGATACCAACAGAGTTTGTCAGGCTCTCGCCGCAAAGGGCTTTGAGCATACCCGTCTTGCGACCACGGGTGGATTTTTGCGCGCAGGTAATACTACCGTGCTTATGGGTGTTGAGGATGCGAGACTTGATGAGGCGCTTGATATTATCCACAGCAACTGTAAGAGAAGAAGGGAAGCTGTTCCCGAAATGCCTCCCGCAGAAATGCCAGCAGGTATTTACAATCAGTTCCCCTCGGAGGTTACGGTCGGCGGTGCTATCGTCTTTGTTACCGAGGTTCAGAGATTCGAAAAATATTGATTTGATATTCAAAAAACGGAGAAAACGCAAAATGCGTTTTCTCCGTTTTTATTTTACCGAATTTTATTATTTGTTTGCGTTCATCTTGAGATAAGCGTTGATAAATCCGTCGATGTTACCGTCCATAACTGCCTGAATATTTCCGTCCTCGTAGCCTGTTCTTGTATCCTTTGCGAGAGTGTATGGCATAAAGACATAGGAACGGATCTGCGCGCCCCACTCGATGTTGGTCTTGTTGCCTTGAATTTCCTCGATAGTGTCAAGACGCTCGCGGAGCTTGATCTCCATAAGCTTTGCTTTCAGCATCTTCAACGCGGTCTCCTTGTTCTGGAGCTGGCTTCTCTCGGTCTGACAACCGACGACGATACCCGTGGGCTTGTGGACGATACGGATAGCCGAGTCTGTCTTATTGATGTGCTGACCACCCGCGCCCGAAGAACGGTGAGCGGTGATCTCAAGATCCTCGTCGCGAAGAACTACTGTGTCGACGTTGTCAAATTCGGGCATAACCTCGATAGACGCGAATGAGGTCTGACGTCTGCCTGCGGCATCAAAGGGGGAAACGCGGACGAGACGGTGAACGCCGTTCTCGCTCTTTAAGTAGCCGTATGCGTTAACACCCTCGACGGTTATAGTAGCCGACTTGATGCCTGCGGCATCGCCGTCAAGCCAGTCGATGAGCTTGACCTTAAAGCCCGCCTTTTCTGCCCAGCGGTTTATCATTCTGTAAAGCATCTGCGCCCAGTCCTGCGCCTCGGTTCCACCCGCACCGGGATGGAAGGAGACGATGGCGTTGTTTTTGTCATATTCCTCGCAGAGAAGGACTGCGATTCTTTCCTTTTCAGCGGTTGCCTCGATTTCTGCAAGCTCATTCTGAACCTCGTCAACGAAGCTGTCGTCGTTTTCCTCGATAGCCATTTCCGCAAGAGCGATAGCGTCCTCAAGACGTGAGCAAAGCTTCTCGTAATCTTCGATTGTGTCCTCTGCCTGCTTGATCTCTTGGGTTATCTTGTTAGCCTTGTCGGGATTGCTCCAAAA
>JAZNII010000006.1:0-3123 GCA_045577415.1 Eubacteriales bacterium | reverse complement strand
CGAAGGCTGCAATAACAAGATCAAGGTCTTGAAGCGGAACGCCTACGGCTTGCAGGATTTTAAGCGTTTCCGCAACAGAATACTCTTTATGTTCTCACACCAATGTCGCGCCGGCGCATAGGAAAAGCGCCACTCCGCTTCGCTTCGTGACGCTTTTCCTATGCATTTTAATAGTTCTTTATCTTTTCGTCAGATTTTTTCTACCCCAACTATTGACAAAGAGCCAATTTTTTGTGCTTTATTTTGCAATCTTTCTTCTGATCATTTCATTGACCGCCTCTCTTACGGCGAGCATCTGTTCAGAGGATCTCGCGCAGGTGTTAAAGGTTATTTCCTTGCCAAACGCCATCTCGATCGCTTCAACTACCGCGTCTTTGCCAAAATAGGATTCTGCAAGCTTCATAGCTTGAATGTCCTGCAGAGCGTCATAGAACACGATTATACGCAACGATTCAAGGGCATCCCCGTCATTTGACGGATAAACAGAATATGTGTCACCTGCGGGAACCCAATCGTATCCGCAGGAGTCACCGTAGGGATCAAGAATCGAATACGACCTGAAAGTGTTGTAAAAATTATATCCCCAATGCAAAAATCCTACAATATCGTATTTGTACATCTGCATACCGATCGATCTGTTGCGGTAAGAGGGCATAGAAATATAGCGGTTTGATACATCCTTATACTGCGCACCGCAATAGTATGTCCAGAGATTCGAAACCTTGCCATCAATAAAAGGCTTTATGTGGTCGTTGCTGGGAATAGGAGTTTCCACAACTCCCTCGGTAAAGAAATCATAGCTTGAAAGGGCATCCATAATGGTGTAGCCATCAAGCAGGTCTGCAATCGATTCCTTTGCCGCCTTATAGTAGGGAAGATGCTCCTTTGAGGGTTCGTCCGAAATGTGGAAGAAGCAGCGCCTATCGTCGCCCCTTTCCTTCATGTGGTCAAGGAAAGCGGTGATGAATGTGCGGAGAAAATAGGTATACTCGGGAGAGGTCGCATCTGTCTCCCATCCGAAGATCTTTTTATACTCGCCGTCAACGGTAGCCATTATTTTAGGTGCGTGCTGCGCTCCCCATTGAGTAAAGAAATGGGAAATCTCAAAATATTCGATTCCAATACGGTCGCACATATTGATCCAGCGATCAAGCAGGTCAAAGTTGAAGGAATAGGAATCGCCTATCTTTTCAATTTCAACAAGCTGTGTGGTAAGTCGCTCGCCACCCACTTTAGTGTCAAGAGACGGAGTGAAAACAGGAGTCAACAACAGATTTATTCCGTTGCTTTTAGCGGTTTTTACAAAGCTTTCAATTATGCGCCAATGCTCCTCGGACCAAACGGGGCATCTGTAATAATTTGCAAGACAGTCACAGTAAAACCACTGGGTAAGCAAAAGCTCCTGCTTGGGGAGAAGCGCGTCCAGTATCTCAATTGTGATCTCCGAGGAAGAAAACTCCTCACCCAAGTCCCAATATGAGAGTCTAAGCGTGCTTTCGCCCGCGTTTATCTCGTCGTGCATATCACGAAGATCGATCTCTACCCAAAGAGATTTAAGCTGATTCTTGATCATAAATACGTCGCCGTCATAAACCGTAGGCATCAAAAGATCCGGATAAAGTCCGGGTTCTGTCCTCAGATAATTATCGTGTACGAGACCTGTTCTGATAGGCATCGTGACAGGCACGGATCTGACCTCGCGAACAGTTGCGTATTTTGCAAGCTCTCCCTCTATCTTCGGAGTCATGATACGGCGCATCGGATCGTCAGCGTCGCTCATATCTGCTACAAACTGAAAGGAGAAACGCTCGTTTTTCAATACAGTAAGTTTATTTAAGGGTTTAAATTCGTCAAGCTTACTGTCAAGAAAAATATTTTCAAGGGATGATACTATTTTTGTTTGAAACACTTGATCTACCTCCAAATGTGAATTCTATATTAATATTATAGCACAACAAAAATTCATTGTCAATATATAAAAGAGAACTTATATAGTCAAATCTTATATTTTCTGAACATTGATTTTGACGTATTGCACAAATTGTTCAACAAAATTTCAAAAATATCGTCATATCTTTCAATTTATTTTTTTGTTAAAATATGTTAAAATATATATTTGGTAGAAAACAGAATTTTAATATAAAAATATAAAGGAGTAGGTATGGTAAGAGAAGATCTTAGAAACGTTGCGATAATCGCACATGTTGACCACGGAAAAACCACCCTTGTAGACGGACTTCTGAAGCAGGGCGGTATTTACAGAGAGAACCAGGAGACTGTTACGAGAGTTATGGACTCGGACGATATAGAGAAGGAAAGAGGCATTACCATACTTGCCAAGAACACAGCGGTTCACTATAAGGATGTCAAGATCAACATCGTCGACACTCCCGGACACGCAGACTTCGGCGGCGAGGTCGAGCGCGTGCTGAAGATGGTAAACGGCGTTATCCTTCTGGTTGACGCAGCTGAGGGTCCTATGCCCCAGACCAGATTCGTTCTGAAGCGCGCCCTTGAGCTTAATCATAAGGTCATCGTTTGTATCAACAAGATAGACAAGCCCGACGCCCGTCTTGGCGAGGTTGAAGACGAGATACTTGAGCTTCTTATCGACCTTGGCGCTAACGACGAGCAGCTCGATTCCCCCATGCTTTACTGCTCAGGTCGTTCCGGTACTGCAACCACCGATCCCGACATAGAAGGCGAGGATCTTACCCCTCTCTTTGATACAATTCTTGACTATATCCCCGCACCCGAGGGTGACCCCGAGGGTGACCTTCAGGTGCTTGTTTCCTCTATCGATTACAACGAGTATGTAGGACGCATCGGAATCGGACGTATCGAGCGCGGATCTATCAAGGTAAACCAAGAGGTGCTTGTCTGCAATTATCACAAACCCGACGAAAAGCCGAGAAAGACCAAGGTAGTGGCGCTTTTCCAGATCGACGGACTTGTGAGAGTCCAGGTCGATACCGCAAAAATGGGTGATATTATCTGCTTCTCCGGCGCAGGTGATATTTCTATCGGTGATACTCTCACCGCCACCGCCAATCCCGAGCCTATCGAATTCGTAAAGGTCAGCGAGCCTACGATGGAGATGACCTTTGCGGTAAATACAAGCCC
>JAZNII010000005.1:0-17514 GCA_045577415.1 Eubacteriales bacterium | reverse complement strand
AAGTCGGATCGTAGCCATGTCGTTCTGTGAGCCAAGGAGTTGTAGTTAACACTTGTCTTCCTAAGACCGCTTGGCCTCCGACTTTGATCAATGGGTCGAGACCCTTCACCTGGCGACGCGTGTGTAAGGGTTCAGCCCCCGATTTTCTCCAAAGGGCTCGATGCCCTATCGTCAAGTTATATTCCGACTTCGTCGGAGTGATATTGTCGCCCATGCGACAGTGGTATTAAAGCCTGCGGATTTAGTGATATTTTATTCGCCTCTTAAACTTGCGAAGCAAATATCACTCGTCGCAAGACGAATATCACTGCAAGCGATAGAACTCGCAGTAGGCTAATAAAACTGCGAGACTTCCTTATGAGAAGTCTCGCATTGGGTTGGATTTTTGGAGCTGGTAATCAGAATCGAACTGATGACCTCGTCATTACCAATGACGTGCTCTACCGACTGAGCCATACCAGCAAATCGCCTCTTTTCTCGGCGACTTGTATATTATATCAAACATAATTCGATTTGTCAACCCCTTTTTGCAAATTTTTTTGCCTTTTTTTATAATTTTTTTCGCGCGCTGATCTGTCGATAAAGCAGATCATTATCCCAAGCGCCGCGGCAATAAAAAACACTACGATTGCGAAAACAGCATTATTTCGTGCGCTTGCCCCGACATCCGATATGCTTGAATTCGAAAATACGCCCTCTGAAAGGGGAATAAGCTTTAATACCACCCACGCAAGAGCGGCGCAAACGACCCCTTGCGCTCCTTTTGCTATAAAGTAAGGAAAAAATGAAAATCCGCGCCCTGCGCTTATGGAAATGACTTGAAAATGAACCGAAAGTCCCGACCAACCGAGAGCGGCGGCGCAAAAAATAACAGAAAGCGGGTAAGAAAGCTCCGAGAGCGCACCGACTCCGCTTGATAGCTCAAAGACGGCGAATATTAAGGCGATGGGGGTATCGGGGACGCCAATTCTCGACAGGGAAACTCCAACGCATCCGATCAGAGAGGAGAAAAAAACCACCATAGCGCAGACCGTCAGCACCGATATAGCCGAATCCTGCACTGCCGACGTAAACAGGCTCACTCCGCCACGTGTCGCCGAAAAGCTTGCTTTTATCGTCGCAGCGCTACATGAAGTGTGTTTTTCGACCTTATAAAACAGTCTGCCCGCAGTTCCGACTATGACTGCCGATAAGATAACGCAAGCGTATAGGGCGATGCCTAATTTCAAGCTACCGAAAAGCGACACTCCAACTGCGCTGATAACGAATGCCGAACCCGGATTGTTGCAAAAGGTCATTACTCTCTCAGCCTCTTTTTTAGTTATCATTCCGTGATCGTACATATTGCCGATCACCTTGGCACCTATGGGAAAGCCGCAGATAGCGCCCAGAATAAAGGCACAAGCGCCACTTTCACTTACTCCGAACAGCCATCGGGCGGGAGATGCCAAGGGACGGCAGAGCCGAAGCCCTACTCCGCTTGAAACCAAAAGCGAGGATATGACCATAAAGGGAAAAAGCGAGGGGATGACCGTCTGCGCGCATAGTTTAAGACCGCTTTTCATATAATCTATTGCAATATCGGAGCGAAGAAGAAACAGAAAAAAGGCAAGGGATGAGGCGGCGCCCCAAATAAGCGTCGGAATATACAGACCGCCCTTTTTTTCGTTGTTCATAAAGAAATTCTCCCCCAAAGCGTACTTTACTAAAAATATATTTTGCCCGAGGATACAATATGAGCAAAGATAAAAACAAAAAGCATAACGGCGGCGGATTAAGAAGCTTTTTAGAGGAAAAGACCGCTCTGCCGTCGGACGCCTTTGAAAGAGATTTTTCGGTTGAGATAAGGGAAAGAAGCACTCTTTTTATGCGAGGGTGTCGAAGAATAGTCAAGTATTCCGCGGACGAGATGATAATGGCGGCTCGCGGATTTGAGGTCAGGATCAGAGGCAGAGGTCTTATATGTTCCGCATATCATTACGGCGCGATAACTGTTGAGGGCGAGATCTTGGGAGTTGACCTTGATGCAGACTCGGGGAGGGACGAAGAATGAATCCAAGCTATTTTTTCTTTGGCGGAGTAAAGATCAGGACCGACTACGATAACGCCACAGCACTTCTCAATCTTTGTATGTATTACTGTATTTCCTATACTGCATTTAAGCCGCTTTCAGACGGAATAGAGATGGTAGTGCGTTTTTCATCCTTCAGAAAGCTTAAAAAAGAAGCTACGGCGCGTGGAATAGCCTTTTGCGTGATCAAAAAAAGCGGTCTGCCTGCGTTTTTTCAAAGATATAAGCTTCGTGTTGGGACATTTCTGGGAATTGCTCTGGCGGCGTTTTTGGTTTACCTCTCTCAGACGGTGGTGTGGGACATAACCGTTACGGGAAACGAAACCGTCACGTCCTCCGAGATAAGAGAGATGCTAAGAGACGAGGGATTTTTTGTGGGGGGCTACATCCCTGCCGCCAATACCGACAGAATAGAAAACAAAATAATGATGAAAAGCGACAGTATCTCGTGGATGTCAATAAATATCAAGGGTACGGTGGCGGAGGTTCAGATAAGAGAGGTGGTGCGACCGCAAAATTCCGAGACGGTCAAAAAGCCCGCCAATCTTGTGGCGAAGAAGGACGGAATTATTGAGGAGGTCAGAATATTTCGCGGAACCGTCACCGTATCTCCCGGTCAGCCCGTCAGCAGCGGTACTCTGCTCGTGAGTGGAATATACGAGGGGGAGAGGATAGGTGTTCGTTATACTCGTGCGTCGGGACAGGTGATGGCGCGTACCAAAAGCGAATATTATATCGAGATACCATACGAATACGAGGGAAAACGCTATACGGGAGAGGAATATTGCGATAAATATTTAAATTTTTTTGACTATTCGATTAACATTTCAAAAAACAGTAGAAAAGAAGGGGTACTTTATGATAAAATAGATATAGTGGAGAATTATTGCCTTCCGTGGGGAGTTGAGCTACCCTTTGAAAAAAAGACGGTAAAATATTCTGCCTTTGAGACAGTCACGTTGACGAGGACGGCGGAGGAGGCGGAGTCGCTTGCCTACTTTGAGCTTGCAAGAAGGCTTTCGGAGGACGCGGCTGACGGAATTGTCGTCAGTAAGACGGTAACGCCCATTTTGAAGGATAATTCATTTACTATCCTATGTAAAATTGAGATAATAGAGGACATCGCCGCCGTGTCGGAATTTGAGGTGGACATTATAAAGTAAGCGCGGCGAGCAAGGACTGAACATGAAAATTCTATCCGAGAACGGATAATTTGTTTTAAAGAAAGGAATTTATGAGCAGTAAGATCATTAAAATAGAGTCGCCCGACGCTCTGGCGGCGGTGTTCGGCTCGTTCGACTCAAACGTCAAGCTGATCGAGAAGAAATTCGGCGTTTATATCAAAAACAGAATAGCAGACAGCGGCGAGGACGTTATCGCGGTGTCGGGCGAGAACGACGACACGGTAGCGCTGGCGGCAAAGGCTGTGGCGTATCTCGTAAAAATGGCGAAATATAATGAGAATATCACCGACCAAAGCGTGATATACGTCTGCGATATGGTTACGTCGGGAAATATGGGCGAGCTTGAGGAGCTTGGCGACGACACTATCTGCGTCACCATGAAGGGCAAGCCCATCAAGGCAAAGACGGTGGGGCAGAAGCAGTATGTGAACGCAATCAAAAAGAACACCATCGTGCTTGGTATCGGTCCTGCGGGTACGGGTAAGACTTTTTTGGCGGTCGCTATGGCGGTCAAGGCACTCAGAGATAAGCAGGTGTCGAGAATAATTCTGACGCGCCCCGCGATCGAAGCGGGAGAAAAGCTTGGATTTTTGCCCGGTGACCTGCAAAGCAAGATAGACCCCTATCTCCGTCCGCTTTACGACTCGCTTTACGAGATGATGGGCGCGGAGAATTATCAGAGACAGGTGGAAAAGGGCGTTATCGAGGTCGCGCCTCTCGCTTATATGAGAGGACGAACCCTTGACGACTCCTTTATCATCCTCGACGAGGCGCAGAACTGTACTCCCGAGCAAATGAAGATGTTCCTGACCCGTCTCGGCTTCAACTCAAAGGCGGTGGTCACGGGTGACCTTACGCAGACCGACCTGCCCGTGGGACAAAAAAGCGGTCTTTCGGAGGCGGTGAAGATACTTGCAGGTATCGAGGACATCGCGATCCACTCGTTTACCGAGCGTGACGTAGTAAGACACAAGCTGGTACAGAAGATAATTTTAGCTTACGAAAAATACGATAGAGAGCGCAGAGAAAAGCACGCGTCCTCTGATAAAAAGAATAACGGAAAGGACGGCGAGGGCAGACATTACCGCCCCGCGAAAAACTGACGATGAAAAGAAAAATGGGACTTAAGATCTACTTTGAGAATGACCAGGAAAAGCTTCCTATAACCTATAAGATGAAGATGCTTGTGCGTGAATCGGTTGAGACCACTCTCGATTTCGAGGATTTTCAAAATCATTGCGAGGTGTCCGTGACCTTTACAGATAACGATGGCATACACGAGCTGAACAAAAAATTCAGATCGGTGGACAAGCCTACCGACGTGCTGTCCTTCCCGCTATTTGACTTTGAGGGCGAGACAGAGGAGCCTCCCATCGACGAGATAGTCCATAACCTTGGAGATATAGTGATCTCCCTTGAAAAAGCAAAGGAGCAGGCAGAGGAGTACGGTCACTCATTTGAACGCGAGGTCGCATTCCTCTGCGTTCACTCGATGCTCCACCTTCTCGGCTACGACCATGAGAGAAGCGACGAGGAGGACAGAGAAATGCGCGCAAAGCAGACCGAGATCATGAAGATAATGGGATTGGAAGTTAAATGAAACCAAGTGAAAGAAGAGCCCTTGAGGCCGAAAAAAGGGCGCGCCAAGCGGCCGAATATCGCGAAAAAGAGCTGGAAAAGCAGGCGAAGAAGGCTGCAAAAAAAGCAGGTGAGGAGTATCAGCCTCCCCAGCCGCCTAAGCAACCCGCCGACACGGAGCGAATAGACATGAATGCTACCTACACCAAGCTTCCCGAGGAGGAGATAAAGGTTAAGGGTGACGGATATCATCGCGAAAGCTTTTGGAGCAACAATGTCAGAATCATCGCGTTTATAGTAACTACCGTTGTAGTGCTGTTTGTCATTGGCCCCTTGGGGTATGATCTGTATTTGAATCTCGGAGACTATCTTGAAGGTGTTAACGACGTTAAGGGAAAAGCTATGACCGCCGAGGATGTGATCACCCTTGCGGACAAGGGAAATAGCCTTGTCTGGAATGATCTGCTGGCCTATGAGCATACGAGCCTTGACGGCGGACAGGCAATAGAGATCGATATTGAGGGAACCAATATAACTCTCCGCGCGGAAAGGACCGATGAAAATACCGTCCCTGATGCCGTCAGACTTGTATGTTATTATAACGGTAACAGCGTTGAAGATATCCGAACCGCCAAGAAAGAGGATATAGAGAATTTTATTGCCTCCCCCACGTTTGGAGTGCTGAGCGGTGATGACGGTGAGTTTAGCGGAAAATATATGATCAAGAAGGACGTGCTTGCACTTGCAGGAAAGGGAATTTCTGTTATCTGGAAGGATTTTGAGGTATATGAGCGAGTGGTTTCAAACGGCAAGACCGTTATGGAAATAGACGTTGTCGGAACCGACTATACTCTCAAGGTTTCGAGAAACAAGAACAGTCTTGGTAAGATCAACGTACAGCTCATACATAATAAATGCGGCGAGTCTTTGGATAGACTTCAGTATAACAATGAAGATACAATTAATGAATTCTTTAAAGAGCATTCCAACGAAGAATAAGTTAATATCAAACGTTTAATAAGGAATAGTATATGAAAAAGACAGGATTTATAGCAATAGTCGGTCGCCCCAACGTGGGCAAATCGACGCTTCTTAACAGTATTTTGGGTGAAAAGGTGGCGATCGTTTCCTCCAAGCCCCAGACAACGAGAAACAGAATTATCGGTATACATACCGTGGGAGACGATCAGTTCGTTTTCCTCGACACTCCCGGTATCTTCAAGCCTCGCAATTCTCTGGGCAGCTTTATGGTAAAGACCGCTAACTCCTCGATGCAGGATGCCGACGCGGTAATTCTCGTCATCGATGCGGGCAAGCCGATCAGCGAAATCGAGAAAAATGTTATCAATTACGTCAAGAATACCGAGACCCCCTCGGTTCTCGTTCTCAACAAGATAGACCTTTACCGCCGCGAGCAGATAGCCGAGACTATCGCCGCTTATGCCGCACTCCACGAATTCAGTGCTGTCGTTCCGATCTGCGCGAAGAACGGTAAGGGGGTTAGCGAGGTGCTTGACGAGTGCAAGCCCTTCCTTGGTGAGTCTGAGTTTTTCTTCCCCGAGGATATGGTCACAGACCAGAGCGAAAGACAGGTTGCCGCCGAGGTTATCAGAGAGAAGCTGCTCCGCACGCTCAATAAAGAGATACCCCACGGTATCGCCGTTGCTATCGAGGAATTTAAGGACGAGGGATCGCTTATCAGTATTCGCGCCGAGATATTCTGCGAAAAGTCATCCCACAAGGGAATTATCGTCGGTAAGAACGGCGAGGAGCTGAAACGCGTCGGCTCTTACGCTCGCGCAGACCTTGAAGCTATTTTCGGCGCAAAGGTCTATCTCAACCTCTGGGTAAAGGTCAAAGAAAACTGGCGCGATAGCCAAAGAGGAATTACCGACTTCGGATTTACTGAGGAGTAAGAGGAGAATGTGGGTTGATGCTTTCCACCTTTTTGAAAAAAGGTGGAGCCAAAAACTTTCCCTAATGGGGGTTCTAACCGCCGTGGAGTGACGCTGAAATTTGACTTGTCAAATTTCAGCCTGCTATCCGTTCCAGTGTTGCAACAGTTTAGAACCCAGCCGATATAATTCAACTTAATTTTAAAGCAACTTTAAGTTAAAGTTAGATAATGCATCTTGGGTTCAATACCCTTGCAATACGAAAAGGTCAGTGAGGGATTTTTTTAACGAGCGAAGCGAAGTGAAAAATCCTCCGACACCCTAAAAGGACCCCAAAATTACGAAAAGTTTTTGCGGAGCTTTTTCCCAAAAAGCGACCCGCCGGAGGCAGAAGAAAGGAGGGCATAATGACTTTTGCGACTGATGGACTGATAACCCGCGTGCATGAGGTGGGAGCGAGCGATAAGCTTGTAAATATCATAACACCCGACCGCGGTCGCATCGGCGTTATGGTCAAGGGCGGCAGGTCGCCGTCAAGCAAGCTGACACCTATTTCCCAGCTTTTCACCTACGGAAATTTTGAAATATACGAGAAAAATTCAATGTACTGGTTGAGGGGCGGTTCTGTGACCGATTCGTTTTACAACCTTTCAACCGACATAGGCAAGGTGTCGCTCGCCACATATCTTTGCGACCTTGCGAACGAGCTGACCGACGAGGACGAGGAGTGTGGAGAGCTGCTTCGTCTTTTGCTCAATTCGCTTTTCTTGATTGGAAGGGGAGACAGAGCGCAGGAGATAATCAAGTCCGCGTTTGAGATGCGAGCCGCGTCTGTTTCGGGATATTTGCCCGAGCTTTTCGGTTGCGCCTATTGCCATAGTGAAAGCGCGGAGTTTTTGTATCTTGACGTAATGGGCGGAAAGCTTGTCTGTACAGATTGTCAAGCCAAAAGAGGGCAGAGAGCGCCAAGAATATCAAAGGATTTCGACGACGTTCCCGAAACCAGTGTGCTTTGCGGAATGTCTCCTTCAACCCTTGCGGCGCTCCGCTATATAGTCGGCGCGCCTGAGAAGAAGCTCTTTTCCTTTGACTTAAAGGATGCCGATGATCTGCGTGATCTCTCGCGAGCCACAGAAGCCTATATTCTCAACCACCTCGGCAGGAGCTTTGATTCCTTGGATTTTTATAAGGTGGTAAAATAGTAAAAAGCCTTCAATTTGAAGGCTTTTTGTTTTTTACAATGATTCTGTTATCAATTTTGTTGCCAATACGAACCCTTGTTTAAAGGCATATTCCCGTTGTAACGCAACGGATTTTTTGTAATGCTTTTCAAGACATTCAAGTTCATATTTTGCTTTATCATCAAGGGTAGAATAAAGTCGATTGAATTGACGGTCAACGCAAAGCAATTCAAACTCAATTTCCTCGTTGCTTATGCCAAGGTCTTGTGATGGAGCGATTTTCCCGTCCCACAGGTCTTTAAGCGTTTCTTTCATACTTTGTCTCCAAAATAAAAAGGTGCGCAACCGAAGCTACGCACCGAAAAACGCAAACTCCGATTGTTGTCACACAAAACTTAACAAGCAAAGAGAAAACTCGAACTTATCTGCCAAGTGGAATTTGCATTTTTACCAAATTCATTATTGACAGATTAGCATAGGGATAAAGCTCCCTATAAAAATAGAGAGTTCGCTCAAATTGCTTGTTATTAAATTTTGTGTGACAAACGTATTATATCACAAATTATGAAAGATGTAAATAGTTTTTTATAATTTTATCTCCCAAACCGTCTTTTGCCGGGTTTTTGTCTCCTTTTCACATTCCCCGCGAAAGCGCCAAGTACACAGAATAGTATCGCCGCGGTATGAAGCGCCGCCGACTGCCAAAACTCATATCCCGACGAGGGAAGACCGCGCAGAACGGTAGCCAGAAGCATGGTAATAAGAGTTATCATACCGCCCGAAATTATTCCGCAGAGCAGGGGCGCATCCTTTACCTTTTTAGCAGTGACAAATCCTCCCGCAAACATCGACGGAAGAAGCGATACAAGAGACAGGGCAGGAATCAGCGCCGACGGGTTGGGATTGGCGTACGCAACGGCAGCGGCGACGGTAATTAGTATCGATCCCGCTCCAAGCGCCGTGGCAACTCCCAAAAGACCGCTTTTTAGTACAGTAAGGAAAAGCGGAGAGTCGCTTGTCTCTGCCGTTCTTGATGCAAGGGCAGTGGGACGGCTACGTACAAGTCCGCCCCCTCTTTTTTGATTTTGAGTCATAATAAAAAACGCCTCCGTACACATATTTTTTGATAAAATATATGTTTTGTGAGGCGTTTTTATACTTAATTTAGGTGTCTTAGTCTGCTGCATCCTCAGCCTTAACATCAACGCGGCTGATAGCGCTCTTGAGAATACGGATCTTGGTGCAATCGCGGCTGGTCTCTATAACGCAGGTCTCGTCCTTGATGCTGACTATCTTACCGATGATGCCGCCGATAGTGGTGATCTCGTCGCCTACCTGAAGGTTATTTCTCATGTTAGCGACTTCTTTTTCCTGCTTCTTTTGAGGACGAATGCCGAAGAAATAGAAAACTACGACTACAACAACGAGCATACCGAGGGTGAGAAGCATGCTTCCGGTGTCACCGCCCAAAAGATTTGTCAGAGCTACTGTATTGAACATTATTAATGATTCCTTTCCTAATATGATTTGAATTTTACATCCTTATAATTCTACAAGTAAAAGAGTATATTGTCAACACCGAAATTGTAAATTTTTTTAATAATTGTCTTATTTTGCCTCAAAATATCTCAAATAAACCGTGTTTGAAGCACTGTGACGCAAAAAAATTCCTTCCACATATTGCAATTTAAGATAATATGTGATATAATTTATAATGTATAGGTATTTTTAAATCGTATTTTTAAGCTTTGACAAAAAAGATAGGATAGATACATGGAAAAAAAACAATTTCTTGAATGTGGAATAATTATAAATACTCACGGCGTGCGCGGCGACGTTAAGCTTGAATCTCTTTGCGACTCCCCCGAGGTCCTGGCAGAACTCACACGAGTATTCGTTCTTGAGAACGGAAAATACCGTGAGATAGAGGTCAAGCGCGCGTCTGTTTTCAAGCAGTTCGTTCTGGCGACCCTTGACGGCATCGACGATATGGACAAGGCGGCGGCTATGAAGGGAACTACGCTTTACGCCTCTCGCGACGATTTTCTTCTTGGCGAGGGTGACTATTTCATCGCCGATCTTATCGGTCTGCCCGTCATCGACAACGTTGACGGAAAGGTCTACGGTAAGATAAAGGACGTCATCAACCGCGGCGCGTCCGACATTTACGTCGTCCAGACGCCCACGGGCGAGAGAATGATGCCCGTGGTTGAGGAATTCGTAAAAAGAGTTGACGTTGAAAGCGGCGTATACGTTGAGACCATTCCGGGACTTTTGTCCGACGATTGATTTTTGAGGAATTTATGAGATTTGATATAATGACCCTCTTTCCCGACCTTGTAAATACGGTCTTGGGCGAGAGCATAATCGGACGGGCGCAAAAAAGCGGCGCCGTCGAGATAAACACCTACAATATCCGCGATTATTCCGAGGACAAGCACAGGAGAGTGGACGATACCCCTTACGGCGGCGGCAAGGGCATGCTTATGATGGCACCCCCTATCTACAACTGCTACTGTGCGATCCTTGAAGAACAGAAGAACGCGGGATTTGAGGCGGAAAAGCGCAGGGTGATATATATGTCGCCCGCAGGCAAGGTTCTTAATCAGAAGAAAGCCGAGGAGCTTTCGGGCTACGACAATATTATAATTCTTTGCGGACATTACGAGGGCGTTGACCGCCGCATTATCGACGAGATAGTGGACGAGGAGGTCTCGATCGGAGACTTCGTGCTGACTGGCGGCGAGATACCCGCCACTATACTTGTGGACGCGGTCTCAAGGCTGCTTCCGGGAGTGCTTTCCGATCCCGAATGTTACGAAAAGGAAAGTATCTCGTCGGGTATGCTTGAATATCCGCAATATACCCGTCCTTATGAGTTTCACGGCGTAAAAGTGCCTGACGTGCTGATCTCGGGGCATCACGCCAACATTGACAAATGGAGAGACGAGAGCGCAAGGGAGCTGACCGAGCGCAACCGTCCCGATCTGCTTGAAAAATAATTAAAATAGAGTATCCTGCTTGGAAAGGAGGATAGTTTTGGCAAAAGTAAAAGTTAAGAAAAGATCCCGTCGCCACGGCTCGTTTTTCATGGGTTTGATCGACGCGTTTACCGCATTCGTTTATTCCATGTTTTCCAACGGAAGACTTGGTACGTGGTTTTCATCGGGTGACAAGAGCTATAAAAACAGTATATTTTCAAGGCTTTTTGACAAAGTAGCCAAGTCTTACAGGTCAAGCGCGCTATCAGACAACGTTGATCTGGTAATGAAAAAGAGCAAATTTGCGAAAGCTACCGACGCTATAAGGAGCTTTCTTTCAAATTTGAGCCTCGGCGTGTACGGACTGTTCCTTTTAGTTTACGGAGTGGTGTCGATATTCGTTTATTTTATACCGATCATTATCGGCGGAGAAAATCTTCAAGGTGACAGCGCTCTTATTACCGCTATAATCACAACGGTTTGCGCCATTCCTCTGACGGCTTCTTCGGGGACACTTCTGACTCAGGTCTCGGAGAGCGGTGTTTTAAAAAAAGTCGTTTTGTCGTTTTTTGCGATACCCGATGAAAGGCTCAAACCCGGAAAGAAGATCGTAGGACCGGGATTTATGATGCTGGCGGCAGATCTGGGTATCGCCATGGCTTTGTTGACCTATTTCTGGCACCCCGCCTATATTTTTGCTATAATCGGCGTTGTCGCAGTGCTTTGTCTGATTTCGTCAAATCCCGAGGCGGGAGTAGTCCTGACTCTTGCGGCGGTTCCGTTCCTTCAGTATACTGCCGCCCCCGAAATTATACTCCTTGCATTGATACTTGTTACGGTATTCTCCTATGTTTCCAAGGTTATTAAGCGAAGACGAATAATAACCTTCTCGGTTGAGGGACTGCTCGCTTTTATATTCTGCGGTTTTATTCTGATGGCGGGATCGTTTTCGGTTGGCGGTTTCAGGACGTTTTTCGACTCCGTGCTTGCCGTAGCCGTAATTTTAGGAGCGTTTGTAACCACCTACAACCTTATACGCGGAAAGCGATTGTTCGGCTCCTGCGTAAAGATCATCGCCATATCCTTTGCTATATTGGCGATATTGGGCGTCTGGAACGTTTTCTATGACGGAATTGTTGACGGAGTTACATATTCTATCCGCGATTACGTTCAACCTATCTTTGAGGGGGACAACCTTTACATAGTTGATGACCACTCGGTTTTCAGCGTCCTTGTTATCCTCTCGTTTCCTATGATGTTTTGCTTTATGGCAAGACAAAAGAAGATTAAGAATTTTGTTGGGGTTTTGTTGGTCTCGCTGGTCATGATCGGCGCGTGCTTTATTTACGGCACGTACGAGACCGCCGTGGCGATAGCGATCGAATTTTGTATATTCTGGGTCATCTATTCTCACAAGACCTTCAGCGTTATTATAGTAGCGCTCGTGCCGTTGGGAATTTTGCTTATTATGTTCCCGTATATCGCCAAGCTTTTTGACGTTGCGGAGGTCGTGAGTGCGATAGGGCAATATCTGCCTATACCGTCTCCCGAATCGTCTCATTACGTTGGTATATCAAACAGCACCGTTATGATGCTGGGTGATCTGAAGGGTGGTATCGGAGCTGGCAAGCATGCATTTATGACCGCGATCGCGCCCTATCTCGACGCTTCGTCTCGCGGAGCAGAAGCCCCCGGAAGCTTTTGGCTTCAGGTGGTCTGTTGGTCGGGCATAGGCGGTCTCATAACCCTCCTCGTATTTATCGGATCCGTACTGAAGAGCAGTCTCGGCTTCCTCGCGGTATCAAGAGACAAGGAGCTTCGCGCAGAAGCCTTGGCGATCACCTGTGGCTTGGTCGGCGCTCTTATTTTCGGAGGAGTAAACTGCTTGTGGAATGATCTGCGGATGCTCTACCTTTTCTGGGCAATGGCAGGCTTGCTTGCGGGATACGTAAGAGAGGGCAGAGAGATTTCGGAAAAGCGAGAAGCAGGATTTGCGGACGAGCTTGACAACTCCGACGTTGAGCTTATTTTCCATAAATAATTAATTGAAAGGATCGGTTGATATGCCTGATATTAAAAATTACGATAAAAACGAATCCGAAATTGATCTGAAGCGCGCCGACGCCGAAAAGTCAAGCGGCGTTATGAATCAACTTGGCGGCATAAATCTTGGTCGAGCCAAAAAAAGCGATGACAACGGATTTCAGACCAAGAAGGTTGCGAGAAAAAGACTCCCTATCGTTGTAGACTTGATAATTGCTTTGCTTTTCATCGCCATATTTTTGGGAGTGATAACCGGCGCGTATTTTGCGTTCAGAGCCTTTTCCGCTGACTATGAAAACGTTAAGGTTGAATACGTTCTTTTGGTTCCTTATGATGACGATATTAATTATTCGGATCTTGAAAACAAGAACGTTTATTATGAAGACAATAACGGACTTGAGCATTTTGGAAAGATCCAAAGCGCTGAAGTATCCGAGAAGAACCGAGTCGTTCTGATAACCGTCGCGGCTACGGCTCGATTCAAAGAGGGCAGTGGCTATTCCTTTGGCGACATAAAGCTTGCGGTTGGTCAGAGCTATGAGCTTCGCACGGAAAACGGTGATATGATCGCGGGAACGGTAGTAGAGCTTTTTGATGACGCACACCCTAAAGCGTCCGAGGCGCGCCTGCCCTTAAACACAACTGTTTTGGATGCGGAAGGAGGAAGATGATATGGCAAAGAAGCTGAAAAAGAAAAGAGAAAGAAAAAAGGTAAATCCCTTTGACGTAGTTGTTATTCTGCTTATTCTTTGTTTGGTCGGAACTCTTGGGTACAGAGTTTATCAAGGAGTTGCTGATCCTTCGTTCCAAAAGGATTCAAAATATGTGGTTACATTTGAATGTGACGAAGAATATAGGAGCGTGGTAAAGTATCTGGAAAATAACGAAGCGGTCTATTTCTCGGCAAACGGAGAGCTTTTTGGAAATCTCTATGCTGAACAACCAGACTCTGACTTGATATCGGTAATTACCGAAGACGACGCCGAGGACACGTCATACCTTTATGAAAAAGTAAAATTTACAGGAAAACTCAAGCTGAATGCTGATGCGGTTTTTGTTTCGGGGGGGAATTATTATACGGTCGGTGATATAAATTTCAGTAACGGAAGCGTTATAGAGGTCTACACCGAGGATACGGTGTTTACCGTCAAGGTGACGGGAATAGCCGTTATCCAATAAAAGGCTGAGAGATAACTGAAAGCACCAAATATTGTGCAAAATGCCCTAATTTGCATTTAATTTTACATCAAAAATATATAGTTTTGCTCTTGATTTTGCTTTTGTTTTTTGTTATACTATTGGTAACCGGATTTTTCGGCATATTTTGTTATGTAAAATTGACATATTAGTATAATTAAACCTACATATATAGGAGTAGAATCGGATGAAAACTCGTGATGTTGTAATAACCAATGCAAGCGGTCTACACGCTCGCCCCGCTACATTCTTTATTCAGAAGGCAAACAGCTATAAGTGTACCATCCTCGTTGAGAAGGATGACCGCAAGGTGAACGCAAAGAGCCTGCTTGGTGTCCTGTCTCTCGGAATTGCAAAGGGCATGACCATCAAGCTTATAGCAGACGGACACGACGAGGAAGCCGCGCTCAGCGGTCTTGTATCTCTCGTGAATTCGGGATTCAACGAATAATTGTGTGGTTTGAAAAGTGCGGAGGCGTCTTTCTGTCGGAAGACATTCCGCACTTTTTGTTTTATTTATAATCATATTGAAAGGAGGCGGTGGGATGCCTGTCAGAGAAGAAGAATTGAAGATCTTACTTGAAAAGGCAAACACTCTGCCTCTGCGACCCGGCGTTTATATAATGAAGAACGCCGCGGGAAACGTTATATACGTAGGAAAATCAAGAAAGCTGAAAAATCGCGTCTCACAGTATTTTCAGAATAGCGAGAAGAACGCGAAGACTGCGGGAATGGTCAGAGCGGTCAAGGATTTTGACTACTATGTCTGCGACACCGAGATCGAGGCATTGTCTCTTGAAAATACCCTCATCAAGCAGTATTCGCCCAAGTATAATATCAGACTTAAGGACGCAAAATCCTATCCTTATATTAAGATCACCGACGAGCTTTATCCGAGACTTGTAATGACGAGAACGAGAGGTGAGAGCGGCAGATATTTCGGACCCTATTCGGGAACGTCGACCGTTTTTTCGGTCATAAATACGCTCTCCGGCATCCTCGCTCTGCCTACCTGCACGAGAAAATTCCCCAAGGACATAGGTAAGGAGCGCCCCTGTCTTTACTATCAGATGGGTAAGTGTTGCGGCGTCTGTACGGGGAACGTGGACGTTGACGAGTACCTTGAAAGAGTCAAGCATGCCGCCGATATTTTGCGAGGTAATACCGCATCCGTTAAGCGGGAGCTGACCGAGCAGATGTATGCCCACGCAGAAAATGAAAGATATGAGCTTGCGGCAAAGTGCCGTGACACTATCTCTGCCCTTGACCGTCTTGGTCAGAAGCAGAAGGTGGTTGCGCCATCCGACACCGAGCATGACGTTATCGGTCTTTATAACGATGACCTCTGCTCCTGTATTTCGGTCTTTTTCATCCGTGACGGTGCCGTAAGTGATAAGCAGGAGTTCGTTTTTGGCGCTGACAGGATCGTGGACGAGCAGAACATCACCGCTTTTATTTGCGAGCTTTATCAGATAAGGGAATATATACCCAAAAGTATTCTTTTGTCCTTCGAGCTTGATGACGAAGAGCTTGAAACGCTTGCCGCGTACCTCACCGCGCGGGCGGGCAGAAAAGTCGTAGTCCGCACACCTGAGAGGGGGGATAACAAGACCCTTTGCGAAATGGTACGCGATAACGCCGCCGAGCGGGCGAAAAATTACAGAAACGAAGCCGAAAAGGACGAAAAAATACTGCTCCGTCTTGCCGAATTGCTCTCTCTTGAGACCTATCCCGAGAGGATCGAGGCTTATGATATTTCCAATCTCGGTCACGAGCATATAACCGCGGGAATGATAGTCACCGATGGCACGAAATTCAAAAAAAGCGATTACAGAAGCTTCAAGATAGGTTCTGTCACCGAGGGGACCGACGATTATCAGAGTATGCGTGAGGCTCTGTCTCGCCGCCTTTCCCACCTTTCAGACGAAAGCGGCTCTTTTTCCGAGCTGCCCGACCTGATACTGCTTGACGGCGGCAAGGGTCACGTCTCCGTGGTTCGCGAGCTGCTTCGTGAAATGAATATTGACATTCCGGTTTTTGGTATGGTCAAGGACGATTACCACAAGACGCGCGCGCTCTGCACCGATACCGAGGAGATAAGTATTGCACGCGAAAACGCGCTTTTCGTCTTTATTTATAAGATACAAGAGGAAGTCCACCGCTTTACCGTTTCCAAGATGGATAGCGCCAAGCGAAAGACGCTGACCAAATCATCGCTTACTAAAATTGAGGGGATTGGAGACGCAAAAGCAAAAGTATTGCTCAAAGCCTTTGGCGGTATAGGGAAGATAAAGACCGCCACCGTGGAGGAGATCGCCGCGGTTAAGGGCATCGGCGAGAAGGATGCAAAGAGAATTTTTGAGTATTTTCACGAAGGATAAATCAAAATTTAAAAATAACCGCAAGGAACAAAAATTATGATGCGAATAATCACCGGCAAAGCCAGAGGAATAAAACTGAACACTCTTGAGGGTGAAAACACCCGTCCTACAAGTGAGCGGGCAAAGGAAGCCGTCTTTTCGATGATACAGTTTGACATCGAGGGCAGAGAAGTCCTCGACCTCTTTGCAGGCTCGGGTCAGATGGGACTTGAAGCCGTCTCCCGCGGCGCAAATAGCGCAACCTTTATCGATAGATCAAAGGAAGCCGCCGCTGTTATCGCCAAAAACATCGAAAAAACCAAGCTTTCGGCTTCCTGCCGACTATTCAACACCGACGTGAACGACTTCATCCGCATAACTTGCGGCAAGAATAAGTATGACGTGGTATTTATCGATCCGCCCTACGCCCTCCGCGCGGTTGCGTCCACATTGAAGGCTCTCCTTGAAGGAGAAATGCTGAAACCGACCTCGATCATCGTCTGCGAGAGCGAGGAAGCCGATATTTTTGAAAATGACACCGCCCTTGCAGAGAGATTTGAGATAATCAAAAAAGCAAAGTACGGTGTGGCGCATATTACCATCGTGAAGCCAATTGTCTGACGAAAGGAGCTGTGATTATGAGAATTGCACTTATTCCGGGAAGCTTTGATCCTATAACGCTGGGTCACGTTAATATAATCGAACGCGCGGCGAAGATGTTTGACAAGGTCTACGTTGCCGTTATGATAAACGATTCGGCGAAATATGACAAAAGCCTTTCGTCAAAGCAATATATGTTCGATATGGAGGAAAGACTTGAATTGGTTCGCCTTTCGATCGCGCATATAGAGAACGCCGAAGCTATCGCCCGTTCGGGTATGCTTATCGACCTCTGCGACGAGCTTGACGTTACCTCTATCGTGAAGGGTATACGAAATGCCGCCGATCTTGAATACGAAATGATCCACGCAAAGTGGAACAAGGCGCATAACGAACGCGCCGAGACTATGTTTCTGCCCGCCGA
>JAZNII010000004.1:0-4534 GCA_045577415.1 Eubacteriales bacterium | reverse complement strand
GTCGATGCCGTGGTAGTTTACCTGATGCTCCTGTGCGTACATATCCTCGGCTCTGTCGTCTATGATATTACTTGCGTAATAGAACAGGTCGCATACGCCTATGACGATCTGTGCGTTGAGATTATTATTGATCGCCCTGATTGCTTCCTTCGCAGGCTCGTATCCTTGCTCGGCTGCAGAATTCATATACTCCTTGCCGGCTTCGTAGTCCTCGTACTGATAGTAAAGCAGTAGCCCGACTCTCGTCTGTGTCCATTCATCCTCCACAGCGGAACGCTCGAACCACTCTCGTGCTTCTTCGCGCAGTCCTTCCTCGAACAGTATCTTGCCGTAGGCATATTCTGCTTGGTGGCATCCGTGTTCCGCGGCTCTCCTGAGATAATCCTTCGCATCCTCGGGAAATTTATCTCGAAGGTACTTGGCGTACTCATACTCCGCATAGCCGAACTTGGCATCTGCCGCCATGCGAAGATATTTCATCTTATCGCTCGGCGTTTCATCAAACTTGTGATCACGGTAGGCTTTATAAATGAGATAGGCGGAGAGAGAGTTTCCGTTGTCTGCCGCCATCCGTAGCCACCATTCTGCGTTCTCCATATCGTCGGTCTTTTCAAGGTAATACCTGCCGAGACGATAGTAACCGATGGGATCGTCGTATCTGTTTGCGTAGCTGTAAAGGTAATCAAAATTATTTGCGTGTTCCTTCAGCTTGGAATAATCATGATCTACTTCATAGTCGGGCTGTTCGGGCGGTGTGTGAATATCTCTCACCGCACTCACCACGGCGTTGCGGATCGATTTGAATTCCTCGTTTTCTTCTATCGGAATTTTATCGGGCATCGTGTCGGTATAGGTGCGGACGGTTTCACATTTATAGCAGTACCACGCATCGTAAAGCTCTGATAGCTGCGGATCGCTACCGAGCATTTTTACGATTTCATTGACGAGAGCTTTGGTGTCCTTCGATAAATATCCGTACACCTTTTTGCCTTTGTGCTTCTCTAATTTCTCGGAGAGCAACTGCATTTTCATCACAAGCTCGGGAGAGACAGCGTGGTCGCCGTTTTTAATTTCTGCGACCACCTTTGCGATAATATTTTTATATTTTTCTTTGAGGTCATCTCTGACCTCGGTCTGCTTTTTATAGATCGAGGTCAGCTCCTGACGGAATATATCCGTAGCAAAGGTCTGCTTGAGATTGTGGATACCTTCTCGTGAGAGGAACGGTTCTCTCGGCTCTTTCGACCATACCATAATGTGAACGTGAGGGTTTTTCTCCTTGTTATGATAGGCGGCATACCAACGAAGATTGCTCGGAAGAATGTGCATCTCTTTTGCGATATCATTTCTGTGAGAGCGCAAGAGATTCATCCATTGCTCGGCAGAATTATATCCGAGCCTTTCCGCATCCTCACGCTTGAGAGAAATTATAATGCCCCATACATTTCCGGGATGCTCGTCGATCTCACGGCTGATAGCGGAGAGATTTATCTTTTCACCCTCGTCAGAGAACAAACCGTTTGAGCCTTGTCGCTCACTGATATACCCGAGCATGCCGCCACGGAGAATTTCTACTCCTTCGCGCGTTGCAATATACTCAGCGTATCCACCGCGCGACTTTCCCGATTCGGTTCGGTGTCCGGGCTTATAATAAGGAGCTTTGAGAATTAATTTTGCCATCCGTTACTCCTTACTTGAAGCGTTGCTCCATACGAATAGCACCGTTGGTTTCGGACACTTCACGGATAGAATCGCGGCGCATCTCGGCGAGATAATCTTCATCATAACCGCCGCCGTCCTCGTCAAGAACGATCTTGGCAAGAATGGAAAGGTCAACTGCAATTTTGAAAAGATTTCTGTTGATTCGTTCCTCGCTGTCACGGATTTTTGCGCTGATGACAGACTCAAGCGCGGGAGTAAGGAAGCGTTCGCTCTGTTCCTTTTCGAGCCATGAGCAATAAAAGTCGATGGCATCACGGATGAATGCATTGCGAGAACGGCATCCAAGTTCGTTTGCAAGTCGGTCGCAGCGATCCCATTGAGCTTCGGTTAACGCTACGCCTTTTGAAGTTTTTTCGTTATTTTGTTTCATAGTAATGGTTTCCTTTTCTGATTATTATTTTGATTGACGCGCCAAGGGCAGACAATGCATATTCCCTTGACACGCCTTGTTTTTTGCGGTGTCAATGACTGATATTTTCGCAAATTGGCGCAAACAGACAGCTTTTGCCTGCGTTGCGCCGTTTCTCAAAATTTCGTAAAAGTCCTTGAAACACCTCGCTTTTTTGCTTTCGCTCGGCGTTGCCGTGCGATGTAGGACGCCGTGAATAAGACACGGCTTTATCCTGCTAAAAAAATAGGGGCTTGCAAAGCCCCCAATGATGGTCGGTACACGGTTCACTTACCGTTGCGCTCACCGTGGTAGTTCGTCATATCTCGTTTGCTCATCGAGCCATTCGAGAAGCCGGTCACGAGGAATTATCGTGCGCCCCTGAACGATCTTCAGCTTCGGGAAGTTGTCCTCACGCACAAGCTCATAGGCACTTGCACGGGAGATGCCAAGGAGATTTGCAACGTCCATTACCGTGAGAAACATAGGCATCTCATCTTTGCTTTTATAGATTGACTGCTTCATCAAGTTTGCCTCCTTTCTTCTCGAATTTTTTCATCGCCTGATTGAACCTTGCTCTCGCTTCAGCTTCACGGAGCTGTCGCTCGTAGTAGGCATCCTCCAACGGTTTGATTGGTTGCAAGGTATATTGCAGGCTGCCGTTGTGAGCGCGACCGTCACGAGTACGAACCATCGTCGGCTCGGTATAGATGAAGCCTTTGCGTTCAAGGCTATCTACATATTTCTTGACGGTGTTGTTACTCATACCCAGTGCACTCCCGATGGTAGCATAGCTCGGATGGCACGTGAAGGTTTTCCTGTCCTCGCAGTACATGAGGAACGCAAGGAGAGCGATCTCTCCGTAGTCAAGTCCGAGACGGAACACAGCTTTCGGCATAGGAAAGAAATCGCCGGGGTTATCTCTGCGTTTAGGATCGTAGTATCTCAAGGCAGTACCTCCTTCTTGTTTTTCTTCTGTTGGTTTTGTTTTCGTAATTTTTCATTGTGGTTTATTCCTTATAATTTTTTTGCAATAAAAAAGAGTGCCGAGATTTTTTCTCGACACTCATGTGTGTTTGGAATTTTAATAATCTAATACTGATATGGGAACTCTGTTTCCATTGGCATCATAGTAAATGAATTTGTCATCGAAAATTTCAATTTTTCCGTTGCCGCCCAAGACGGTATCGCCGTCAACAACAACTACGTGATCATATCCGTAGATGACTTCAAGCATATCCCCACGCTCAACATTTTCTTCGGTTGCGAGCTTCAGCTCTGTGTAGTGATAATCTTCGGGCGTTTTCACCTTTGAGAGAAGACGTCCGTTCTTTTCGAACAGAAGGCAGGCGAACAGGAAGCTCTTGATTTGCGATATCTCTTTTTTCTCTCCAGAATCAAGCTCTCGCAGAAGCAATCCGAGAATGTGATCATTGGATACGTTGCGTGCTACGACCTTCAAGCATTCGTCAAGTATCTCTTGCATTTCGGCGCGGAGAATTGCTTTCGCATCGTCGGAGGATTTGCTTTCCCTGATGCGCAGGTGGCGGATATCATCCTCGGCTTTTTGCACGGCGACGATAATGTTTTTCTTGCGGTGGTAGTCGTTGCTGTCGCCGTCGCTTTCATCAAGGACGAACAGATCGGAGAGCTTTACCTTTCGTTTCGGCAATCTGTACGGCTCGTATTTGGTAACGAAATCGTATATGATCGACATCGGACAGTTCAGCGTTGCGGTATTATTTTTCTCGATCTTTTCTTCTTGTCCTGTGATGAAGTAGTAGAAGTTCGGGAGCTTGCCGCCGTTTGCTTTCTTGAACTCTTGCTTGCGCTTTTCCAAGCGGTGAAGCACCTTGCCCGTTTTCACGGCATACATTCTTTTTGCCTTGTCGATCTCCATTCCCGAAAGCACAGCCAAGATGCAGATCTCATTGTATATCGGGAGAATATCATTGATGCTTGCGCCGTTACTAACATTGTGCCACAGCAGGCTATTAAGGAACTGCGAGAGGTTGACGATATCTCCGATCTTGTTCTCTGCAATGGTAAGGTCAAGCCTTGCGAGATCCACGGCAGAAGAATAATACTCCGCTTTGCCAACTGGAGCAACACAGCATACGGGAACACCCATATTTTCATAACAGGTCTTTGCCGAAAGGTAGAGAAACTGATCGTTCGTTACGAGCATGGAGTCCGAATCATAGTCGCATCCGTTGAGCCTTTGCTGTAGATTGCTGTTGATTGCGTTGGCGCAAACGATATCTTTCGTGAGGTTGAAATAAGTGTCTATTTCTTCTTTTCTGCGGTTGACTCCTATGAGGATGTTGCCGAGGGTGATATGCGGATTTCTCGCGCAGGTCAGCATCTCTCCGTCCTCAAAGCGTTTGGTGTAGACCTCACCGTCGCCAAGGAGCATCGGCTCTG
>JAZNII010000003.1:0-23667 GCA_045577415.1 Eubacteriales bacterium | reverse complement strand
GCGCTGGCGGCTCAGCCTCTTTACAAGCTTTGCAAGAACGATTGGAATATCTGGCTTGACGAGATCTGCGCCTTCTGCGAGAGCGACGACAGAAAATGCTACGCAGAGAACGCCTTCAACAAGGTGTCGGACAAGTGTCTCATTTATCCCCTTGACGTCGAGAACGCCCTTTGCGGCGAGATCGACACCCCCGAGGACCTTGCGATAGTTTCAAAGCAGATCGCCGAGCTTGAGAGCAGAACCGTTTATATGTGCTTTTCCACCGACATGATACACGGCGGTCACATCGCCATCATCAAAAAGGCGCAGAAGTTAGGCAAACTGATCATCGGCGTGCTTTCCGACGAGGCGGTGGCTTCCTATAAGCGCTTTCCGCTTATGCCTTATGCCGAAAGGAAATCTCTTGTGGAGAACATCAACGGCGTTTACTCTGTTGTCGAGCAGAGGGAGCTGAGCTACGCCGAGAACATCAGAGCCTTGAAGCCGACCTACGTCGTCCACGGCGACGACTGGCGCGAGGGATTTCAGAAGCCTATCCGCGACGAGGTCGTGGAGTTGCTGGCAGAATACGGCGGCAAGCTCGTTGAGTATCCATACTCCAAGACCGAAACCTACCTTGAAATGGAAAAGCTTTCCCGAGCGCAGCTTTCTATGCCCGACGTCCGTCGCGGCAGATTGAAGAAGCTGATCGCCATGAAGGGTTTGGTCACGGCTATGGAGGCGCACAGCGGCATTACGGGGCTTATCGTTGAGCAGACCAAGGTTTTGCAGGACGGCAAGACCTATCAGTTCGACGCTATGTGGGTGTCCAGCCTTTGCGACAGTACGGCGAAGGGCAAGCCCGACATTGAGCTTGTTGATATGACGTCCCGTTTCCGCACCATTGACGACATTATGGAGGTCACCACCAAGCCGATAATTTTTGACGGCGATACGGGAGGACTTACCGAGCATTTCGTTTACACCGTCAAGAGCCTTGAAAGAATGGGCGTTTCGATGGTAATTATAGAGGATAAGACCGGGCTTAAGAAAAACTCGCTTTTCGGCACTGAGGTTCAGCAAACTCAGGACAGTATCGAGAACTTCTGCGAGAAGATCAAAGCTGGCAAGAAGGCGCAAAAGACAAAAGAATTTATGATCTGCGCGCGCATTGAGTCGCTTATTCTTGAGCGAGGAATGGACGACGCGCTTGAGAGAGCCTTTGCGTTCTCCGAGGCGGGCGCTGACGCTATAATGATACACAGCCGTAAGAAGGACCCTGCGGAGATATTTGAGTTCGTCGAAAAGTTCCGTCAGCGGAACAAGGCGACCCCGATCGTAGTAGTTCCCACGTCGTTCAACTCGGTTACCGAGCAGGAGTTCAAGGAGCGCGGCGTCAACGTGGTCATTTACGCAAATCAGTTGACGAGAAGCGGTTTCCCCGCGATGCAAAAGACCGCCGAGACCATACTGACAAATCACCGCGCCAAAGAGGCGGATGATATGTGCATGTCGATCAAGGAGATCATCACACTCATTCCCGAGGAATGATATTTTGAAAGGTTTTTAAAGTGAAACAGAGAATAATCGAGGGTAAAGCCTCGTATGAGAAGATAGGCGAAATTTTGCGTGAGCTTGGCGTAAAAAAGTACCTTTTGGTCTACACAAACTCGGCAAAAAAGCTCCCCGTGTGGGAGTATTTGACGAGCCTCGGCATCCCGTCGGCGCTCTTTTCGGGATTTACTCCCAACCCCAAATATGAGGAGATAGTGACGGGAATTGACCTCTTTAACGCCGAGGGCTGCGACGCAGTTGTGGCGGTCGGCGGCGGTAGTGCCATCGACGTGGCAAAATGCATCAAGCTCTATTGCAAAATGCCGACGGACCGGCTTTATCTGGAGCAGGAATACACCGACACGGGCATTCCGTTTGTCGCGATGCCCACCACGGCGGGAACCGGAAGCGAATCCACCCCCTTCTCGGTAATTTACTATAAGGGAGAAAAGCAGTCGGTGCATCACTCGTCGATACTGCCCAACGTGGCGGTGCTTGACCCCGACGTCCTGACAAGTCTCCCCGTTTATCAGAAAAAATGCACCGTGCTTGACGCGCTTTGTCAGGCGATAGAATCCTGGTGGAGCGTAAGATCCACCGAGGAGAGCCGCGCTTACGCCAAAGAGGCGGTAGAGAAAATAAGTGACAATATCTACGAATACGCAGAGCAGAACACCGAGAGGGCGAGAGACGAGATAATGTCGGCATCCAACCTCGCGGGCAGAGCGATCGCGATTACCGCTACCACCGCCCCTCACGCTATGAGCTACAAGTTGACCACGATCTACGGTCTTCCTCACGGTCATTCGGTAGCCATAAGCCTGCCGAGGGTCTGGAGATATATGCTTTCTCACCCCGAAAGGTGTACCGACAAGCGCGGAGCAGACTACCTGTTCGGAGTGTTTGGAAAAATCGCAAACGCTCTTGGCTATAAGACGGCAGAGGATGCGGTGGAGGGCTTTGAAGCTATGCTTGATCGGCTTGAGATCCGTTATCCTACCGAGGGTGATAAAGAGACAAGAGCGCAGTATTTTGCCGATTCGGTAAATGTGGAGAGACTTGGCAACAATCCCGTATCTCTTGACAGTGAGTCGTTATTTAACCTTTATCTGGAGATGTTTATATAATGAAATTGGATTTTTTAAAGGAATTTGAGTTTTTTACGGGCGTACCCGATTCGCTTCTCAAACCGCTTTGCAATTACCTTATGGAGACATACGGTATATCGGACAAGCATATAATTGCCGCCAACGAGGGCAACGCCGTCGGACTTGCGGCAGGCTATCATCTAGCAACAGGCAAGGTTCCCGTAGTCTATATGCAGAACAGTGGACTTGGAAACATCATCAATCCCGTGGCATCGCTGATGAACGACAAGGTCTACGGCATCCCTTGCGTATTCATCGTAGGTTGGAGAGGTGAGCCGGGTGTCAAGGACGAGCCTCAGCATATATATCAGGGCGAGGTCACCGTAAAGCTCCTTGAAGATATGGATATTGCCACGTTCATTATCGGTAAGGACACCACGGAGGACGAGCTTGACGCTAAAATGGCAGAGTTCAAAGCCTTGCTCTCAAAGGGAAAGCAGGTAGCGTTCGTAGTCCGTAAGGGCGCGCTTGAATTTGACGGAAAGGTCAAATATGAGAATGATAATAAGATGATACGCGAGGAGATAATCGAGCATATCGCATCGGTTAGCGGTGAGGATATAGTCATTTCCACAACGGGTAAGGCGTCAAGAGAGCTTTTCGAGATAAGAGAGAGGCGCGGACAGACCCACGGCTCGGATTTTCTAACCGTTGGCTCTATGGGTCATTCATCGTCTATCGCGCTCGGCATAGCAAATGAAAAGCCCGACAGAAAGGTCTGGATAATCGACGGTGACGGTGCAGTACTCATGCACATGGGAGCTATGGCGCTGCTTGGCGCAAACGCCCCCCAAAACGTGGTTCACATGGTCATCAACAACGGCGCTCACGAGACCGTGGGCGGTATGCCTACCGTTGCCGAGAAGATAGATATGTGTAAGATCGCCGAAGGCTGCGGTTATCCTGCGGTCGTGTCGGTCGATAGCTTTGAGGCTCTCGACAAGGCGCTGATCGAGGCAAAGACCGCCGAAAAACTTACCTTTATTGAGGTCAAATGCTCTATCGGAGCGAGAGACAACCTCGGCAGACCCACCACCACCGCAAAAGAAAACAAAGAAAACTTTATGAAATATTTGGAAGGTTGATATTATGGGACTTTTTACAGGAAAAACACTTCTTATTACAGGCGGAACAGGCTCTTTCGGTAACGCCGTATTGAACCGCTTTCTTGAAACCGACATCGGTGAGATCAGAATTTTCTCTCGCGACGAAAAAAAGCAGGATGATATGCGTCACTATTTTCAGGTGACAAAGCCTGCGGTCGCCGAAAAGATAAAATTCTATATCGGCGACGTCCGCGACATAGCAAGCGTTCGCAACGCTATGCACGGAGTTGACTACATATTCCACGCGGCGGCGCTGAAGCAGGTGCCATCCTGCGAGTTTTTCCCAATTGAAGCGGTCAAGACCAACGTCCTGGGTACAGAGAACGTACTGACCGCCGCTATCGACGCGGGTGTTAAGAATATAGTCTGCCTTTCCACCGATAAGGCGGCTTACCCCGTAAACGCTATGGGAACGAGTAAGGCTATGATGGAGAAGGTCATCGTGGCAAAGTCGAGAACCGTCAGCCCCGAAAAGACCAAGATCTGCTGCACGCGATACGGCAACGTTATGTGTTCCCGCGGTTCTGTCATACCGCTTTGGATCGACCAGATCAAGGCAGGCAATCCCATCACCATTACCGACCCCACCATGACGAGATTTATTATGTCTCTTGACGAGGCGGTAGATCTTGTACTCTTTGCCTTTGAGCATGGAGAGAGCGGCGATATTCTTGTTCAGAAAGCGCCTGCTTGCACTATCAAGACCCAAGCGGAAGCAGTCTGCGAGCTTTTCGGCGGTGACAAGGAGAATATCAAAGTTATCGGTATCCGTCACGGCGAGAAGATGTACGAGACGCTCCTTACCAACGAGGAATGTTCAAACGCCATCGACCTCGGTAATTTCTACCGCGTACCCTGCGATAAGAGAGGATTGAACTATGATAAATATTTCAATCAGGGTAACACAGAGAGAAACACCTTGACCGAATTCAATTCACACAACACTCAGCTGCTTAATGTTGAAGAAACCAAGGCGAAGATAGCTTCTCTTGCGTACATTCAGGAAGAGCTTGCGAAGATGGGTAGGGCATAATGAAAATACTTATAACCGGAGCTTACGGCTTTGTGGGCAAAAACCTCACCGAAGCTCTCAAAAATATCCGTGACGGCAAAGACAGGCGTTTTTCGGGTCTTGCAATCGACGAGCTTTATCTCTACGATATTGATACCGACGAGAGCGTTCTTGACGAGGCTTGCAGGGAAGCGGATTTTGTCTTTAATCTGGCAGGTGTCAACCGTCCCCAAAATCCCGAGGAATTTATGCAGGGGAACTTCGGCTTTGCTTCAAAGCTGCTTGACACGCTGAAAAAGTATAACAACAAATGTCCCGTGATGATCTCGTCCTCAATTCAGGCGACCTGCATCGGTCGCTACGACAGTGACTACGGCAGAAGCAAGAAAGCAGGCGAGGAGCTTGTTTTCGCTTATGGCGAGGAGAGCGGCGCAAAGGTTCTCGTTTACCGTTTTCCCAACCTTTTTGGCAAGTGGTGCAGACCTAATTACAATAGCGCCGTCGCTACTTTTTGCAACAATATCGCCAATGATCTGCCCATAACCGTCAACGACCCCTCGGTTCAGCTTGAATTGCTCTACATCGACGATCTCGTTAACGAAATGATTGCCGCACTTGAGAATAGAGAGCATCGTTGCGAGTTTGACGGCATAGATACCGTGCTTTGCGATGACGGAAAGTATTGCGCCGCTCCCGTGACGCACAAGGTGACCTTAGGCGAGATAGTTTCGCTGCTTGAAAGCTTCCGCGACCAGCCAAAGACGCTGGTAATGCCCGAAATTCCCGAAAACAGCTTTGCAAAGAAGCTTTATAGCACATATTTGTCCTATCTTCCTCACGAAAAGGTGTCTTTCCCCTTAAAGATGAACGTGGACGCAAGAGGCAGCTTCACCGAGCTATTAAAGACTGAAAAATGCGGTCAGTTCTCGGTAAATATCTCGAAGCCCGGCATTATCAAGGGTCAGCATTGGCACAATACCAAGTGGGAGTTCTTTATAGTCGTCAGTGGAAAGGGACTTATACAAATGCGTAAAATCGGCTCCGACGAGGTGCTGAATTTCGAGGTCAGCGGCGAGAGGATCGAAGCGATACACATGCTCCCGGGTTATACACATAATATAATAAATCTGTCGGACACAGACGATCTCGTCACCCTTATGTGGGCAAACGAGCAGTTCGACCCCGCGCGTCCCGATACTTTTTTTGAGGTGGTAGAATAATGGAAATGAACATAAAACTTGATTACAGCGACGTTTCTTTCAAAAACGACGGCAGACTTAAGCTACTTATTATCGTCGGCACACGCCCTGAGATCATCCGTCTTGCGGCGGTAATAAACAAGTGCCGTAAGTATTTCGATTGTATTCTCGCTCACACGGGTCAGAATTACGACTATAACCTCAACGGCGTGTTTTTCAAGGATCTGAAGCTTGACGCTCCCGAGGTATATATGGATGCCGTAGGCGACGATCTGGGCGCGACGGTCGGCAATATCATCAACTGCTCCTATAAGCTGATGAATGCTATCAAGCCCGACGCTCTTCTTATCCTCGGCGACACCAACTCCTGTCTTTCGGCTATCGCGGCAAAGAGACTTCACATTCCGATCTTCCACATGGAAGCAGGTAACCGTTGCAAGGATGAATGCCTTCCCGAGGAGACCAACCGCCGCATAGTTGACATCATTTCCGACGTCAACCTTGCATACTCCGAGCAGGCGAGAACCTATCTGCACGATTGCGGTCTGCCCAAGGAGAGAACCTACGTCACAGGCTCGCCCATGGCAGAGGTGCTTCATGCAAATCTTGACGAGATCAAGGCAAGTGATATCCATGCGCGCCTCGGTCTTGAAAAGAAAAAATATATCCTTCTTTCTGCCCACAGAGAGGAGAATATCGACACCGAAAAGAACTTTTTGTCGCTCTTTACGGCAATAAACAGAATGGCAGAGAAGTACGACATGCCCGCGCTTTACTCCTGCCACCCGAGAAGTAAAAAGAGACTTGAAACAAGCGGCTTTGAGCTTGATAAGAGAGTAATCTGTCACGAGCCTCTCGGCTTCCACGACTACAACTGCTTGCAGATGAACGCTTTTGCGGTGGTTTCCGATAGCGGAACACTCCCCGAGGAAAGCTCCTTCTTCACAAGCGTAGGAAATCCTTTCCCCGCGGTCTGCATAAGAACCTCCACCGAGCGTCCCGAGGCGCTTGACAAGGCTTGCTTCATCCTTGCGGGAATCGACGGAAATTCGCTTCTGCAAGCCGTTGATACCGCGGTTTCTATGACCCTTGCTGGTGATGACGGTATCCCCGTGCCTACTTACACCGACGAAAACGTTTCTACCAAAGTAGTCAAGATCATTCAGTCCTACACGGGTGTTGTAAATAAAATGGTCTGGCGAAAATTCTGATAATTTGTGTCTTTACTTGATTTTTAGTGGAGATATTTGCGATTTTTTATCGCGGATATCTCCACTTTTTCTTGTTTCATATTAATCTTTGCTAAAAAAATGTAATTGGAGCCATAAATTATATTGTGAAATGACGAAATTACCAACTATTAGTTATATGCTCCTACGCTTGGTTTCTACAAGTTTTTATGCTTTTGAGATATACTAATAGTTAAGGTAAATAACCAACAGGAGGGAAAAGATGAGCATCAACACCATGGGCAAGCGTATCAGATTCTTCAGAGAAGAAAGAAAATGGAGTCAAGAGGTATTTTCCGAGATGCTTGGATTAAGTCTCACATACGTCGGTATGATTGAGCGTGGAGAAAAGATTCCGAAACTCGAAACGTTCATTAAGATTGCAAATACGTTAAGTGTATCAGCAGATCAACTGTTGGCAGGAGTTCTGACAACAGGATACTCGATCAAGTCTACGGAAATGACGACAAAGATTGAGAAGTTGCCCTCGGCAGAACAAGAGAGGATATATGATGTCGTTGACACGTTGATCAAACATGCCAAAAAGTAAAAGTTTTTAAAGAAGGAGCGCAAGATATGAATGACGTAAATAATATGCTTTTCGCGCTTTTGCGCTCCGTTCTCTGCGGAGAAACGCTTGATAAAAATATTTTTCAAGAGCTTAACGAAGAAACACTCGGTCATCTTTACAAATTATCAAAAAGCCACGATATGGCTCACGTTGTAGGGGCGGCGCTTGATAATGCAGGACTTTTAGGCGACAGTAAAACGGCAGGGAAGTTTGCCAAGCAGCAGCTTGTGGCGATCTACCGTTACGAGAACCAAAAGCACGAGCTTGACAGAATATCCGACACTCTTGAGACAGCGAAGATACCGTTCATTCCCCTTAAAGGCGCGGTCATTCGCGACCTCTATCCCGAGCCTTGGATGAGAACGAGCTGTGATATTGACGTTCTCGTTCACGAGAATGATCTGGAGAGAGCGATTGCCGTTCTCGTCGAAGATCTCGGTTACAAAGCCGACGAAAAAAAGGAATATCACGACGTCTCTCTGTATTCGGACGGCGGAGTGCATCTTGAGCTTCATTTTAACATAAAAGAGGACATCGAGTTGCTTGACGCTGTGCTGGAGCGCGTGTGGGAATACGCCAAGCCTGCCCATGAGGGAGCGCAACGTCATATTCTTTCAAAGGAGTTTTTTGTTTACCATACGTTGGCTCACGCGTCCTATCATTTTGTTAGTGGCGGTTGCGGTATCCGTCCTTTCCTCGATCTGTGGCTGCTGAACCGAGATAGAGACTATGATCACGAAGAAACTTTGAACTTGTGTAAAATGAGTGAGATCGAAGGCTTTTTTGCGGCGGCTGAAGCTCTTTCGGAGGTTTGGTTCTTGAAAAAAGAGCATGACGGACTGACCGAAAGAATGGAAAAGTATCTTCTTCGTGGGGGTGTCTACGGCGCCGAGGAATCCTTTATTGCCGCAAGGCAACAAAAGCGCGGCGGCAAGCTTGGTTATGCCGGCTCGCGTATTTTCGTGTCCTACGACCATTTGAAGCTGAAATATCCCGACCTCAAAAGTCCTGCGTTGATGCCATTTTATCAAGTGCGGCGCTGGGTGGAGGTTTTCAAAAAGAAAAATGTGGGAAGATCGGTACGTGAGATGCAAAGAAACGCAAGCCTTAAGAGAGAAAAGGTCGACGAAATAGGCTCTCTTATGGATGATCTGAAATTGAATAATCATATAAAATAAGCGTTAGCATCCAAAGATACTAACGCTTATGCCGACAAAGCATAATATTTTGATTGACAATTCTCCGAAAAAGGTTTATAATATAAGATGTATTATTTTACACTAAAGTTTTGACCGAAAGGTAAGGTTTTTGCTTTGAAAACAGATATTTTAAAATATATTGATGAAAATTACTCAAGGTTTTCCAAGGGACAAAAGCAGATCGCCGCATACGTTGGCGAGCATTACGACAAGGCGGCTTACATGACCGCCGCAAGACTTGGACGTGAGGTCGGTGTCAGTGAGTCCACGGTTGTGCGATTCGTTATCGAGCTTGGGTTTGAGGGCTATCCCGATTTCCAGCGTTCTCTTAAAGAGCTGATCCGCGCCAAGCTGACGGCAGTGCAGAGAATAGAGGTCACCAATAGCCTTATCGGTGAGGGTGATGTGCTTGAAAAGGTCCTCTGCTCGGATATGGACAAGATAAAGAGAACCCTTGAGGGTATTGATAAAGAGGCTTTTGATGCCGCCATCAAGAATATTATCGACGCAAAGACCGTGTATATTCTGGGTATGCGAGCGTCGTCCTATCTTGCGGGATTTCTCAATTACAGCTTCAGAATGATCTCGGACAACGTGCGTCTTATCCAGACTACCTCGGGAAGCGAGACCTTCGAGCAGATGATGAGTATAGGAAATGACGACGTGCTTATAGCCGTCAGCTTTCCAAGATACTCCAAGAGTATTATAAAAGGCGTCGAGTACGCCAAACGCGCGGGTGCCGACGTTATCGCGCTTACCGATAGCGAAAGCTCACCCATAGCCGAGCAAGCCGATCAGCTGCTCGTCGCGCAGAGCGATATGGCGTCCTTTGCCGACTCTCTGGTCGCACCTATGTCGGTTATAAACGCGCTTATAGTTGCCGTTACGAGAGAGCGGAGCGAGGAATTTTCCCAAAGACTCAGACGCCTTGAAAACGTGTGGGACGAATATAACGTTTACGATAAGAATAACGGCTGATATGATGGAGATAAATAAAGATAAAAAGACTGTGGCGGTGATCGGCGGCGGAGCAGCGGGGATGATGGCGGCAATCCACGCGTCTTATATGGGCGCCGAGGTGTTGCTGTTTGAAAAAAACGACCGCCTTGGTAAAAAGCTGCGCATCACGGGCAAGGGAAGATGTAATGTTACAAATGATTGCCCGACAAACGAGTTTTTAAATAATGTGCCTACAAATCCCCGCTTCCTTTACGCGGCACTGAACCGTTTTTCAACTTCGGACACCATGGATTTTTTCGAGGGCTGCGGAGTTCCTTTAAAGGTCGAGAGAGGAAGGCGGGTTTTTCCCGTTTCCGACAGAGCGGCTGATATTGTCAAGGCGCTGAGTGACAGATGCCGCGACGTGAGCGTTCAGACACTTCACGACAAGATAACCTCGCTTGAAATAGCCGACGGATGCGTTACTGCCGTCCTTGCTGGTGAGAAAAGATATCCTTGCGACAGCGTTATAGTCTGCACCGGTGGAAAGTCCTATCCCGGCACAGGCTCGGACGGAGACGGCTACCGCTTTGCTCGTCAGGCAGGACATACGGTGACCGAGCTGAGACCGTCACTTGTTCCGATCGTTGCGGGAGGCAATCTCTGTCAGAGAATGCAGGGACTTTCGCTGAAAAACGTGTCGCTGAAAATAGTCCGCAGAGATAACGGTAAGGCGACCTACGAGGATTTCGGCGAGATGATGTTCACTCATTTCGGCATGACGGGACCTATGGTACTGTCAGCTTCCGCGCACATCCCCGATATTGAAAAAGGAATTTACGACGCTCTCATCGACCTCAAGCCTGCCCTCGACGAGCAGGAGCTTGACGCGAGGATAAGAGCCGATTTTATCAAGTACAATAACAAGGATTTTATAAATTCGCTTGGCGATCTTCTGCCGCTTAAGGCGATAGAGCCGATAATCGACATTTGCGGCATTGATCCGCGCAAAAAGGTCAATTCGGTAACGAAGGAAGAAAGAAGAAGGCTGCTTGAAGCTATCAAATATATGCGGATACCGCTCCTTCACTTCCGTCCTATCGACGAAGCGATAATTACCAAGGGCGGCGTTGCCGTTTCCGAGATAAATCCCAAGACCATGGAATCAAAGCTTGTCAAGGGACTTTATTTCGCGGGCGAGGTGCTTGATCTTGACGCATATACCGGCGGCTTCAATCTTCAGATAGCGTTTTCCACTGCGGTTGTCTCGGGAGAGAGCGCTGCGGAATAAAAATAAATTTAAAGGAATTTAATCATTATGAAAAAAATAGCAGTTGCAATTGACGGTCCCGGCGGAGCGGGCAAATCCACTATATCCAAAGCCGTCGCAAAGAGACTTGGTATCATATACGTTGACACCGGCGCGCTTTACAGAACCGTCGGCTACTACGCTCGTGAGCATGGCCTCTCGGTTGAGGACAGTAAGGTCAGCGAGAAGATCACCCCCATGCTGGAGCATATCAATATCGAGATCGCTTACGTTGACGGCGCGCAGCACGTCATCCTCAACGGTGAGGATCTGGGCGACAAGATACGTCAGCCCGACATCTCCATGTACGCGTCCGCTTGCTCGTCGGTAGGCAACGTCCGCGCGTTTTTGCTTGAAGCGCAGAAGAAGCTGGCGAGAGAGAATAGCGTCATTATGGACGGACGTGACATCGGAACCGTTATTCTTCCCGACGCCGAGGTAAAGATATTCCTTACCGCCACCGACGAGGCAAGAGCAAGCAGAAGATATAAGGAGCTTATAGTAAAAGGTCAGAACGTCAAATTTGAGGACGTTCTTAGAGAGCTTACCGAGCGCGACAGAGCAGACTCCAGCCGCGCGGTAGCTCCCTTGAAGCCTGCCGAGGACGCTCACCTCTTTGACAACTCCGAATATACGTTTGATGAATCGGTCGATTATGTTATTAAGCATATTGCGGAAAAAACAGGAGTGGTCGAAAAGTGAAAAGCAAGTTTTATATCTTTATAAGGGCGGTCATAGGTCCTATCGCGAGGGTGATCTTCAGAATTAAGTATCACGGAGCTGAGAACGAGCCTCGCGCCGAGGAAGGTCCATATATCCTTATCTGCAACCATATTTCAAATCCCGACCCCGTGTTCCTTTGCGCTGGAATCAAGCATCAGCAACCTTATTATATGGCAAAAAAGGAGCTTTTCAAGGTCCCGATCCTCGGTAAGCTGGTAAGCGCACTCGGCGCGTTTCCCGTAAACCGCGGAGGAGCCGACGTTTCTGCAATCAAGAATACGATCTCTATCCTTAAAAGCGGAAGATGTATCGGTATATTCCCCCAAGGTCACCGCGAGCCGGGAAAGACCCCTATGGAGGCAAATCTTAAGACAGGCGCGGCTATGATCGCAGTTAAAGCTCAGGCGACGGTATTACCTTGCTGTATCAAGACAAAGGACAATAAATTCAAGCTTTTTAGAAAAATTGATGTCTACTACGGAAAGCCCATAAAGTTTGAGGAGCTTGGCTACGATCACGAAGCTTCGGGCGAGTATCTCAGAATTACTAATCTGATGTTTGACAGAGTTTGCGAGCTTTACCGCGGCGCTGAGGAGGAGAGCAAGAGTGGCAAGTGAGGTCAAGGTAACGGTGGCGCGCTCGGCAGGATTTTGTTTTGGCGTGTCGAGAGCCGCAAATGCCGTCGAGAACGAGATAAAGACCGCGCCGCGAGGAGAGCGTATATTTACCCTCGGCAAGCTTATCCACAACGACACCTATAACGCAAGACTTGCGGCAGACGGAGTTGGTATCGCCGAGATCGACGATATTGAGCAGCTTTGCGACGAGGCAAGCGAAGATTCTCCCGTCAAGGTGTTCGTCCGCGCCCACGGAATTACGAAAGAGACCGAGGAGCTTCTTATAAAATGCTCCCAAAGGAATAAAAGCTTTTCCTTCGTTGACTGCACCTGCGTATTCGTTCAGAAGATACACAAAATAGTCGAGGAAAATAACGATCCGCATGGACTTTTGCTGGTTCTTGGAACGGCGACTCACCCCGAGGTCATGGGCTTTTGCTCAAGGTTTGACGGAGAGGTTTTCGTCTTTGAAAAAGCCGCCGAGCTTGAGGCAGCCGCGGACTCGGGAACGATAAAAAACGCTTGCGCAAAAGCACCAATTTTGGTCGCTCAAACCACCCAGAATTTGGTGGAATGGGAGAAAACAAAAAAATTTACAAAAAAGCTATATACTAATCCCTTAATTTATGATACAATATGTAATGTTACGGAAAAAAGGCAAACTGAGGCGGCAGAGCTATCAAAAGTCAACGATTTTATGGTCGTTATAGGCAGTAAAGGCAGCTCAAATTCGGCAAAGCTTTACTCTATTTGTAAGGCGGAATGTGAGAATGCCGTTATGATAGAAAACGTCGACGATTTGAGACCGCTTTTTCCGTTCATCCACGAAAAAGTGGGAATCGTAGCGGGGGCGTCAACTCCGCACGATATAATTCAGGAGGTAGAAAGAACCATGAGCAAAGAAAATTTTGCAGAACTTCTCGAAACATCTTTTAAAACTTTAAATACAGGAGATACTGTTACCGGATATGTAACCGCTGTAAACGACAGCGAGATACAGCTTGACATCGGCGCAAAAGTCACGGGCATCATTAAAGCAGACAAGATAACAGATGATCCTGCTGCAAAGCTTACCGAGATGTTCAAGATCGGCGACGCTGTTGAGGCGTTTGTAGTACGTGTTAGCGATGTTGACGGCTTCGCTACGCTTGACAAAAAGAGAGTAGACTCCGACAGAAACTGGGGCAAGATCGTTGCCGCTAAGGAAGCAGGCGAGATCCTTGAGGGTACCGTTATCGAGACCGTTAAGGGCAACGTAGGCGTTATCGTTCTCTGCGATAGCACCCGCGTATTCATCCACGCTTCTCAGACAGGCACACCCAAGAATTCCGACCTTTCCGAGATGATCGGCAAGAAGGTAAGCTTCAGACTTACCGAGGTTGAGAACAAGAAGGCAAAGGGCTCTATCAGCTCTGTTCTCCGTGAGGAGAGAAAGAAGGCTGAGGCAGAGTTCTGGGCTAATATCGAGGAAGGCAAGCAGTACACAGGTACCGTTAAGAGCATGACCAATTTCGGCGCTTTCGTTGACCTTGGCGGTGTTGACGGTATGGTTCACACCAGCGAGCTTTCTTGGAAGAGAGTTAAGTCTCCCGCAGACGTAGTTGCTATCGGCGACGTTATTACCGTTACCGTTAAGAGCTTCGACACTGAAAAGAAGAGAATTTCTCTTACATACAAGACCGAGGAGAGCAATCCTTGGACCATCTTCAAGACCAACTACGCGCTTGGTGATATCGTTTCTGTTAAGATCGTAAGCATGATGCCCTTCGGCGCATTCGCCGAGATCGTTGACGGAGTAGACGGACTTATCCACATTTCTCAGATCTCCATGACCAAGATCGCAAAGCCCGCTGACGTACTTGAGATCGGTCAGAACGTTGACGCAAAGATCGTTGAGATCGACGACGAGAAGAAGAAGGTAAGCCTTTCTATCAGAGTTCTCCTTGAGGAGGCTCAGGCGCTTGCCGAGGCTATGCCCGAGGACGAGGCAGCTGAGTCGGTTGAGGCAGTTGAGACTGTTGAAGCTGCTGACGCTGAATAATTAAACACAAATAGAATTTTAGGGGAATAAGCTTCTTTAAAAAGGAATCCTTTTCTCCTAAAACGCTATAAATTTCCTTCAAAACAAAAACAAGAGAGTTTTACAACCCTCTTGTTTTATTTTGGTGGAGACAGCAGAACTCAGAATCTTGTTTTGCGCCAATATTCATCTCTGAAATTTGTTATTATAGCGCAAAACGATCAAATGCTCCGCATTTGAGAGATTCTTCGTTACCTTTATTTCCCTCAAAACAAAATAAGAGGGTTTACAAAACCCTCTTATTTTATTTTGGTGGAGACAGCAGAACTCGAATCTGCGACCCCTTGCATGTCAAGCAAGTACTCTAACCAACTGAGCTATGCCTCCATATTGACGACTTTGTTATTATACCATAAAGTTTTGGAAAATGCAATAGGTTTTTATAAAAATCTTAAAATATTTTTTATATTAAAAGTTTTTATATTAAAAGTTAATGTATAAAAATTATTATTTTGATTAAAAACTTAAAATCGAATTAATAAAACGATGATATAATCAAAAAAATACCATAATTTACTCATTAAAGGAGCAGTTATGTCAGAAAAGATTATTATTGCGAGTGATAGCACAAGCGATCTGGGGTCCGAGCTTATCGAGAAATACGGCGTGAAGATACTTCCTCTCGGCGTTACCCTGGGCGAGACCACTTATACCGACGGCGTGGATATAGACCCCGATATGATATACGCGAATTATGAAAAAACAGGTCAGCTTCCCAAGACAAGCGCGGTAAATATCGCAGATTTTGAGGATTTCTTCGAAGAATATACTAAGGAAGGCTATTCCGTAGTGCTTTTTACCATCAGCTCCGAGATGTCGTCTACCTTCAGCAACGCTCGTCTTGCGGCAGAGGATTACGACAACGTGTACGTAGTCGATAGCCGTAACCTTTCAACGGGCGGCGGACTTTTGGTCGCAACCGCGGCTGAAATGGCGCAGAAGGGAATGACTGCAAAGGAGATAGCAGAGGAGTGTACGCGCCTTGCGGCAAACGTGGACGCATCCTTCGTTATCGATAGCCTTGAATTTCTTCACAAGGGAGGCAGATGCTCGGCTCTGACGGCTTTTGGCGCAAATCTGCTTCAGCTCAAGCCCTGTATCGTCGTTAAGGACGGCAAAATGGGCGTGAGCAAGAAATACAGAGGTAAATTTGCCTCCGTCCTGCCGCAGTATATAGCAGATCGCATCGGCGACGCGTCCGACATCTATCTTGATAAGGTGTTCGTGACCCATGCAGGCTGCGACAAGGAGATCATCGATGCCTGCGTTGAAAAGGTCAAGGAGCTTGCTCCCACCGCCAATGTGATGATCACCCGCGCAGGCTGCACCGTGTCCTCTCACTGTGGACGAAACACCCTCGGAGTGCTGTTTATCAGAAAAACTCCTCTTGAATAATTGATGTTTTAATTGAAAAACCGCCCCCAAAGGGGCGGTTTTCATAGATTTAGGTGTTATTTTCAATCGCTTCAATAGCGATCGCTATGAAGGACGCAAAGCCGTGGTTACAGCTAGCACCTGGAGTTTTGTTTTCCCAAAGAGTTCCCGTGGACTTTGCCATAGGGAGGAAGAAGTGCTTGATGTATTCGATAAGCTCGGGGTACATCTTCCATTTAAGCATAAGCTCGGTGCGGATGTAGAAGCCGGGGAGCGAGTTGGAAGGCTCGATCTCGGGGCATTTTTCCGCCATAATGTCCTTGCCGAATATGTTCATGACCATATCCTTGAGGTGTGTGCATCTTTCCTCATCAAGGTCGGCAACACCGAAACGGAAAGCGTAATACTGGGTGGTCTCGGAAAGCTCGTCGGTGTTCTTAAGCGTTCCGTCTTCCTGACGCATAGCACGGTCCATGAACATCTTGCCGTTCCAAGCCATCTCGTTGATGGTCTTGCGGAGGTCTGCCGCCTTCTTAAGAAGCGTTTCGTCGTTATAAAGCTTACCGATACACTCGACCGTCTGTGAGAAGAGCATATTGGTCGCCCAGCTTACATCGTGAACTTTCTGATTGAGCTTAGACCACTCGACGAAGTTCCAGCTGGGAAGCTTTTCGAGAAGTCCGAACTCGTTCTCATATTTCTTGAAGTAGCCGAGGAGAGCATAAAGCTGAGCCTTGAAGTCGTCCTTTCTGTCGCTGCGACCACGCTTTGTGAAATAGTCGTAAAGCTCAAGGACATACCACATCGACCACTGGGGAATGTATCTGCCGTCCAAGGAGGTTGAGGGGTAGCACATCTCAACCATTCCGTCAAGACCCTCTCTTGCGCCGCCGAGAAGGTAGTTATTAAGGAACTCGTTTTCAACGGTTGTCTTACCCGTGAAATAATACTCGGATTGACCCGTGTAGTAGCTGTCGCAGAGCCAGCCTGCGCGCTCTCTGGAGGGGCAGTCCATAAAAATGTCGAATGCGTTGTGACGGAAGGTGTCAACCGCCGCCTGATAAACGAGAGCCAACTCGGGGTCGGTGACCTTGCAGGTCTTGATCTTTCTTGCCGAGTAAGCAAGCTCGGTAACGCCCGCGTATTTGATCTCGACATCGCCTTCCATTATCATAACTTCAATACCCATAACAGTGTAATGCTCGAAGCTGTAAAGCTCATATTCACCCGCGGGAAGTTTCCATTCAACGCAGTTGGTAGCGTTTACGGGAATGGGGTTAGGTCTGCCGTCGGGGGAGTTCTGCTCGCCGAATACGCCGATGATTCGGCTATCGGTTTTGGCATTGACTTGAAGCGTCAAAAATCCCGTCTCGATCTTGCCGAGGTCGTAATGCTCAACCGTGCCTGCCGCGCTGCGCAGACACTCTGCAGTGTAGTCGGGAACCATCCTAAGGTATTCCTCAAAGGGCTTTGATTCAAGCTCCTCGTAAGGATACTGAAAAGGCTTGTACTCGCACTCGGGACCTGTCTGATAGCCGCGAAGCGGGTGCTTAAGCTCCTCTTGCATAGTGAAGGGAGCGGCTGCCACGAAGCGCGCGGGCTTTGCATCAAGATCCGCAAGATCAACATTACGGGGAATGAGAGTTACTTCGGGATCAACTACGGCAAAGCGTACCTTCAGAGGTCTGCGGGAGAGGTTGTAGCACTCCGAAAACTGTCTCTGATGGGAGTAGTTCATAACCTTATGTAGTTTAGGAGTGTAAAGATAGCAATCGAATCCACCCTTACCCGTAGCGGCAAGCAACTCGCCGTCCTGCTCGATCTCCGCCTGAATGAAAGAGGATGTAACAACACCGTTATAGCAAGCACAGTAGTAACCCGCTACGCGGATGTAGAGAGTTCCCTCGTCTACGTCGGGGAGGGGGAATACGTCAACGCCTGCATAGCCGATAGCCTTTCTCGCAGGGCCGAAATGAAGCAGCTTCTCTCCGAGATATACCTGATAGAAGGATGCGCCCGCCATTGTCAGAGTGGCATTTTTAAGATTCTTTGCTTCATAGCGAATCTCTGCGGTAACATTCCATTCATGCTCTTACTGTTGATCATAATATTTTTACCAAAATAGGGCGGCGGTTGCCGCCCTATTAGGGTTTGTTGTGGTCAGATCGTCCAAGGATTAAATTCCGAGCCTTTAAGCTTCAAAATTGCCTCGGCGTAGAAGAAGTCGCCGTAGATTATGGGATGACTCTGTCCCTCGTGGTACATTTCCTTACCACAATCGAGGAAGGCGTCGATATTGTCGCCCCAACGGCAGAACTTTTCGTCCATAGCCTTAAGTGTGTTGATAGCGGCGGTAAGATAGAGCTTCTTTTCATGCTCGGGACAGTGCTTTGCTATCTCGATAAATCCGCAAGCGGCGATAGCGGCTGCCGTTGAGTCGTACTGAACAGGCTCTGCGGGCGCGCGGAAATCAACGAGAGGCAACCAATTTTCAACCGCGAGGTTTGCGATGAAGTCGTTTGCGACCTTCTTTGCGGTGTCGAGATATTTAACGTCGCCCGTGTGAGCGTATGCAAGAGCAAAGCCGTAGACCGCCCATGAAGCGCCGCGCGACCAAGTAGAGCCGACAGCGTAGCCCTGACCGCGGTGAGTTCCGGTCATCTCGCCTGTCTCCACGTCATGGAATACGATGTGGTTGACACTTCCGTCGGGACGAATATGGTGGTTCATAGCCATGTCAAGGTGAGAAATTGCGATCTGCTTAAATCTGTCGTCGCCAACCTCACGACTTGCCCAAAAGAGCAGGGGGAGATTCATAAGACAGTCGATGATGGTCCAGCCGTCATTGTCCTCGCCCTTCCAAGTGCCGTTCCAAGCGCGGATGTAGCCGCCGTTAAGCTTAAAGCGGGACGCGAGAGTCATAGCGCAGAGCAGATCCTTGTTTCTTGCCGCACGGTCTCCTGTCAGCGCGTATCTCGCGCCGCACATGATGTGCCACATAAAGCCAACGTCGTGATGAAGCTCGTCCATATCGTTGAAGCAGGCGTCCATGATCTCCTCGCACTTTTTGGCGGTGATGGCAAAGTCCTCGTTCTTCGTCGCCTCGTACATCATCCACATATAAGCACCCCAGAAGCCGTTGGTCCACATGTGAGGGTTACGGGACACGTCGGTATGATCTCCGTTGGCATCGGTGGTGTAGGGGATCTTGTTGCGGCTCTTGACCGCGGCCTTGGTCGCCTTTTTCTCGATCTTAGCCCAAGTTTCGTCTATCCAAGCCTGATTTTGAGCTATAATTTCGTCGTAATGCATTAGTTTTTCCTCCGAATGCTTTAAAATTGAAATTTGCAAAGCAAATTTCTACCTTAACGCTTTACTTGCGAATTGTTTCGCAAGTAAAGCATATCACTTTCGCGTAGCGAAAATATCACTTCGCGAAGCGAAATATCACGTTTTGCCATCGGCAAAACATATCACTGTAATATTTCACGACTGTTGAAATATTACTTAGGCTGTTTGCCGATATAAGCGAGAATACCGCCGTCAACGTAGAGGATATGTCCGTTTACGAAGTCAGACGCGTCGGACGCAAGGAATACCGCAGGACCTGCAAGATCCTCGGGGTCGCCCCAACGAGCCGCGGGGGTCTTTGCGATAATGAAGCTGTCAAAGGGATGACGGCTTCCGTCGGGCTGGGTCTCGCGCAGAGGAGCGGTCTGAGGAGTAGCTATGTAGCCGGGGCCGATACCGTTACACTGAATGTTGTATTCGCCGTACTCGGATGCGATATTCTTGGTAAGCATCTTAAGACCGCCCTTTGCAGCAGCGTAAGCCGAAACGGTCTCACGTCCAAGCTCACTCATCATAGAGCAGATGTTGATGATCTTACCGTGACCCTTCTTGATCATAGAGGGAATAACTGCCTTTGCGCAGATAAAGGGAGCGTTAAGGTCAACATCGATAACCTGACGGAACTCAGCCGCACTCATCTCACACATGGGAATACGCTTGATGATACCTGCGTTGTTTACGAGAATGTCGATGACGCCCACAGTAGCTTCAATATCAGCAACCATAGCGTTAACTGCGTCCTCGTCGGTTACGTCGCAAACGTAGCCCTTTGCGTCGATTCCTGCCTCAGCGTATGCGGCAAGACCCTTGTCAACGAACTCCTGCTTGATGTCATTAAAAACTATTTTTGCGCCCGCCTCGGAGAGAGCCTTAGCGATTGCGAAGCCGATGCCGTAGGATGCGCCTGTTACGAGGGCGATCTTGCCCTCAAGAGAAAATTTGTTAGCCATTTTTATAATTCCTTTCAAAATTTATAAATTAAAGAAGATCCTTGGTCTGAATGTGGTCCATGTCGTCGAAGTCCTGGTTTTCGCCGCACATAGCCCAGATAAAGGAATAATTCTTTGTACCAACACCGGAGTGGATAGACCAAGAGGGAGAAATAACCGCCTCTTCGTTGTGCATAATGATGTGGCGTGTTTCGGTGGGTTCGCCCATCATGTGGAATACAACGTCGTTCTCGCCCATATCGAAGTAGAAGTATACCTCCATACGTCTGTCATGGGTGTGGCTGGGCATAGTGTTCCAGTTGGAGCCGGGATCGAGCTGAGTCAGACCCATGGAAAGCTGACAGGTCTTGAGAACCGCGGGATGGATGTACTGGTTAATTACTCTCTTGTTGCAATCCTCAACGGTACCGAGAGGACGCTTAGCCGCCTTTTCGATGTCGATCTTAACGATAGGGTATGTGGTGTGAGCGGGGCAGGAGCTTACGTAGAATTTTGCGGGCTCGTTTTCGTCGCAAGAACGGAAAGTAATGTCCTTATTGCCCATACCGATATAGATACCGTCTCTGGGGTTCATCTCGTATTCAACGCCGTCAACGGTGATGATACCCTTGCCGCCGATGTTGATACAACCCATCTCACGTCTTTCCAGGAAATAGTCAGCTGCCAACTCCTTGCCTGCCTCGAGCTTGAGAGTAGCTCTTACGGGCATAAGGCCTGCGGTGATGATACGGTCGATGTGGCTGTAGACCATTCTGATGTTGTCCTTAGTGAAAAGGTTCGCGATGTGGAACTCCTCGCGAAGTCTCTCTGTTGTGTAGTGCTTGACGTCTTTTGCGTTAGATGCCTGTCTTACTTCCATTTTACTTAAATCCTCCTTAATATACGTTCCGAATGCTTGGAATTGGGTCAACGCCGCAAAGGAAAGCACTTCGGTAACCTGTCTGAAATTGAATAAGTGAATTGTACGAGTCACTTTCTTCTCGAATTCGATAGCGATACCCGTCGAATTAGCGGGGTTGAGGTCTGTGTTGTCCATGGTGAACTCACCGTGGATGACCTCGCCGTCGGAGAACTCGATGTCGATGTTCTTCCAATAAGAGTCGTGGGGAATACCCGTAATAGGGTCATGAGCGAAATCGGCGCGCAGGAAAAATACCAGCTTGTCAACCTCAACGTCACGGCCGAAATCGATAGTCCATGCGATGTCATCTCTCGCGCCACCCGCCCAAGAGTGATAGGGATAGGAGCCGTGTCCCTGATTGTTGATAGCACCGTCGATAGCGTTTCTTTCGTAGAAGCAAGGCTCCTCACGAGTAACGAAATTCGCCGTAGCGTGGGGGAATGTCTTTCTCTTGCCGCGAAGGTCGTGGGAGTTGAGCGAGATCTCACGGTATGCGTAGATCTCCTCGTCATCGGGTTCGCGGACCGAGATCGGGTGAACGTCTCCCGAGAAAGCTTCGGGCGCGTAGCAGGCTCTCAGAACGCCCGCTGCGGGAATGGTGAAATCAAAGCTCTTGTTAGGCACCCAGACAATGCTCTCTGCAAGTGTGGGATCGAGCTTTACGGCGATAAATTCACAGTTCTGAAGTGAAATGTGAATATTACATCCGGGGGTAAGCTTGCCCTCGTAAGAGTCGCTGATATTCATTCCCGAACGCTCGAACAGCAGCTCGCCGCACGCATCCGTGATCTTTAATGTCAGCATTTATGTACCTCCTAATTATAATTTTTTAATAAATATATAGACATAATGCTACATCTTCATTTTAGCATAAATTTTTACAAAAAAACAGTCAAATTTCAATTAAAATGTTGCAATTCTCACCATTGTGTGGTATAATAGACACACAGTAGATCGTTGTTTTCAAATTTTGATTTGTCGAGGCGTTAAGGAGTGCATTCTGCATTCTGCATTCCGCACTCAGCACTCGCCTATCTCCCCGTTAAATTGCAATTTTACATATTCCCCCACAGAAAGCGAGGACCTGAAAATGAAATGCGTATTTGAAAGCTGCTCACTCGCCATCGCCCATGCCTGCGACAACGCAAGCTTCGGCGTCTATTACTCCGAGGAGCGAAACCCCAACCCCAATATACATATCCACGATTGCTGTGAGGTCTTTTTCTGTCTGTCGGGCGGCAAAAGCTTCCTTATCGGAGGACAGATATACGACGTCCGCGACAACGACGTTTTTGTTATCAATCAATACGAAGCGCATAAGATAACCTACGAAAGCGACGCGGAGTTTCACCGATATGTTTTTCAGATAAGTCCCGAATTTTTGCATAACTGCTCGACCCGTGACACCGACCTCTCAAAATGCTTTTACCCCCACAAGCACGGATTCGATCACAGAGTACATCTCGACGACGAGGGAGCAGAGAAAATGAAAAAACGCCTCGAAAAGCTATCCGAGAACGGAGGATACGGAGACGATCTGATAAAGCGGGGCATTATGACAGATATATTGGTCGATATCAATCGCGCCATCATTGAGCGCGAGGGAGTTGACAGCCGCTCCCACTCACATACCGCAGTGGATCTTGCTATGGATTACATAAACAGGAATTACGGCGAGCCTATGACCCTTGAAAGCGTGGCGAAGGCGTCTTATCTGTCGGTCAATCAGCTCTGCCGACTTTTCTCGGAGCATTGTGGCACAACTGTGGCAAAATATATCACCTCAAAGCGCATAACCGAGGCAAAAAAGATGCTTGCGGCAGGGAAAAGCGTGACCGAAACCGCCATGCTCTGCGGATTTGGCGATTATTCGGGATTCATCCGCGTTTTCAAAAAAAACGTGGGAGTCACACCCGGAAAATATAAAGGTAATGAATAAATTGATAAAAGATCACGCAAGCAGAAAACCGCACCGTTGGGTGCGGTTTTCTTAATATTAAGTCTTTAAATTAAATAAAGGGTCTTCTATCCATGACGTTCTTCAAGGGTCTCGATGACTTGACCTCTCCGGGGAGGGCGATCTGCATCTCAGCCAGAGCGCAGGTCATGCCGAAAAGGGCGTGGAGGTCGTCGAACTTGGTCTTGTAAACGTTTTCAAGATCTTTTTCAAGATAAGCGATATACATCGCGGTGAAATCACGCATACAGTCCTTTGCCTCCTCGCGGCGGTGACCGCATTGCATGGACGCGCGGTTGAGAAGGAAGAGCCAGTCGATCTCAGCAAATCCAATGCTCTTACCAAAATGCGTGCTGGATTTAAGATAAGTATGGTAGTAGTCGATCATCGAGTCGACGCACTTTTCGGGATTAGGGAAAGGACGGTGAGCGTAAACGTGGTTGAACATATAGTGGAACCAACCGGCAAG
>JAZNII010000002.1:0-66931 GCA_045577415.1 Eubacteriales bacterium | reverse complement strand
CCTCGCTCAACGATAAGCAATCCCTGCTGTCGCTGGCGGGCGAGATATACAAGTCTGAAAATTGTTGAGGTTTCTATGTATCAAGTCAAGGTCAAAAAACAGAATAAGCTGACCGCTGTGCTCTGCGCGCTGCTTTGCGCGGGCGGCGTCGGGCTGTTCGGCATCTCGCTGAACCCCTCGGTGCCGTTTCCCTTTGTCGCGCAGGGATTTGGCGTGCTCGCGCTGACGGCCGGCGTGACACTGTATAGCAAATTCTTCCTGCACACCTATTATTACGGTGTGTGCCCGAGCGGTGTGTTTGACGCGAGCGGCACGGAGATCTATGACCTTGAGGTAGTGGATGAGATCGGCAAAAAGAGAACCACGGTCTGCCGTCTGGGCTTGCGCGATATCGTGCGTGTTGCCGCCCGACCCGTGCGCGCCACAAAGAAAAACGGACAGCCAAGGATCGAGGCCAACGGCGGCACGGTATACAGATATTGTGCGGATATCTTCCCGCAGAAGGTCATCGTGATATATACTGCTGACGGTGATGCAGTCGTGCTGACCTTTGACGCGGGGATTTACGACATTTTGAGCAGGAAATAATTTGTCAAAAAAATTTTCAAAAAGGGCTTGACAAACCAAAAACTATCTGCTATAATACTGCATGTTCCGTTCACGACACTCTGCTCGTGAGAATGTGCTGGTGTGGCTCAATGGCAGAGCAGCTGATTTGTAATCAGCAGGTTGATGGTTCGACTCCGTTCACCAGCTCCAATATATGGGGGATTTCCCGAGTGGCCAAAGGGGGCAGACTGTAAATCTGTTGTCACTGACTTCGGTGGTCCGAATCCACCATCCCCCACCAAAAAAGAGGATAGGCATTTCGCCTATCCTCTTTTTTGCTGAGTGACGGTGGTCACTCGGAATACTACTCCAAATCCGCTTGCGGATTTGTGAAAAGGTCCTGAATCCACCGCTTTCTATACAATGCTCCGCATTGATTCCATACGCGACTTCGTCGCAATTCCATACACGCCTTCGGCGTGATTAATTATATTAGCACCCGCAAAGTTAAATAACTTTAACTTTTTTCTTTAATTATCTTTGACAAAAAAATAATTTTTCCACGCAATAATTGTTACAATTTCCCCTCTTGACAAAATGCGATTTTTATGCGATAATATAGGTGGTAAATGATTACCTAACTAAATAGCGTTTGCGCGACTGACGGATAATGCGGATCACCGCAAGGGAGCGCAAACTGTTTTCAGCAAATTGCTCTTGCATTTTGCAGAGCATTTATGCTCAAAATCTCGATTTTGAGATTTATTTATGCCGACCGTCTGGGCAAACCGTTTTCTCAAAATCGGTTTGCCCTTTTTTATACTCGGCAAGATATACATTTGATTTTACACCACAAGGAGGACATAAATGAAACACACAAATTGGACAGGCTTTAAGAGCGGCGTTTGGCAGGACGAGATCAACGTCCGCGACTTTATTCAGCAGAACTACAAGCCATATGAGGGAGATAGCTCCTTCTTGGCAGGAGCTACCGAGCGTACCGACACCCTTATGAAAAAGCTTCAGGAGCTTTTCGCTCTTGAAAGACAGTACGGTGGCGTTCTCGACATCGACACCGCAACCGTTTCCTCTCTCACCAGCTACTCGCCCGGATATCTTGATAAGGATAATGAAATAATCGTAGGTCTCCAGACCAACCGTCCCCTCAAGCGCGGCGTTAACCCCTTCGGCGGCATGAGAATGGTAAAGCAGGCATGCGAGGCTTACGGATATAAGCTCAGCGAAAAGGTGCAGGAGGAGTTCCGCTTCCGCACCACTCATAATGACGGCGTATTCCGTGCATACACAGATGAGATGAGGGCAGCGAGAAAGTGCCACATCATCACAGGTCTGCCCGACGCTTACGGTAGAGGTCGAATTATCGGTGACTACCGCCGCGTGGCCCTCTACGGTATAGACAAGCTTATCGCCGAGAAGAAGAAGGACAAGGCGGCTCTTGCCGACGGCATTTTCCAGACCGAGACCATTCGTCTTAACGAGGAGCTTTTCCAGCAGATCACCTTCCTCGGATATATGAAAGAAATGGCGGCGATGTACGGCTTTGACATCAGCCAGCCTGCCGCAAACGCGCGCGAGGCGATTCAGTGGACCTATTTTGCCTACCTCGCGGCTATCAAGGAGCAGAACGGCGCGGCAATGTCGCTGGGTCGCGTCAGCACCTTCTTTGACATCTATATCGAAAGAGATATAGCAAACGGAACTCTGACCGAGACCGAGGCACAGGAGCTTATGGACGACTTCGTTATGAAGCTCCGCATGGCTCGTCACCTCCGAACACCCGAATACAACGAGCTTTTCGGCGGCGACCCCATGTGGATCACCGAGGCGGTCGGCGGTATGGGCGAGGACGGACGAACCCTCGTTACCAAGTCCAGCTTCCGTATGCTCAACACCCTCTACACTCTCGGCTCATCTCCCGAGCCTAACCTGACGGTGCTTTGGTCTACTTCCCTGCCCGAGAACTTTAAGAGGTTCTGTGCAAAGGTTTCTGCCGACACCGACTCCATTCAGTACGAAAACGACGACGTTATGCGTCCCCACTACGGCGACGACTACGCTATCGCTTGCTGTGTTTCCGCTATGAAGGTAGGCAAGCAGATGCAGTTCTTCGGCGCAAGAGCAAACCTTGCCAAGCTTCTGCTTCTTGCCATTAACGGCGGCTACGATACTTCCAGCCAGATGCATATCGGTCCTCAGATGCCTGTTATGGATGGCGACAAGCTTGATTACGACGAGCTTATGGCGAGAATGGAAACCTACATGGCTTGGCTCGCTCACCTCTACGTCAACACCATGAACGTCATCCACTACATGCACGACAAGTACGCTTACGAGAAGACCCAAATGGCGCTCCACGACACCGACGTCGGTCGCTTTATGGCATTCGGTATAGCGGGACTTTCGGTTGTTGCCGACTCGCTCAGCGCGATAAAGTACGCAAACGTAGCTCCCGTCAAGGATGAAAATGGATTTATCGTTGACTTTAAGACAGAGGGAGACTTCCCCAAGTACGGCAACGATGACGACAGAGTAGACCTTATCGCCAAGGATATGGCTCACAGAATGATCGTAGAGCTTCGTAAGACTCCCACGTACAGAAATGCGGTTCACACCCTCTCGGTACTGACTATTACATCTAACGTAATGTACGGTAAGAACACCGGCGCAACTCCCGACGGCAGACGTGCATCCGCTCCCTTTGCTCCCGGTGCTAACCCCATGCACAACCGCGAGGAGAACGGCGCTCTTGCGTCCCTCAATTCGGTGGCAAAGATCAGCTACGACGATTGCCGCGACGGTATCTCCAACACCTTCTCGATCACTCCCGAGGCACTCGGAAGAACCGAAGATGAGCGAATTGACAATCTCGTTCATATTCTTGACGGATATTTTGCCAAGAAAGCGCACCACATCAACGTCAACGTCCTCAACCGCGAGACCTTGATGAAGGCTTACGAGAACCCCGAGGATTACCCCAACCTGACCATCCGCGTGTCGGGTTATGCGGTCAACTTCAACAAGCTCTCTCGCGAGCAGCAGAGAGAGGTCATAAGCCGCACGTTCCACGAAACTATATGACGGAAAATAAAATAACGGGGCGCGTCCATTCTATCCAGAGTATGGGTACTTTGGACGGCCCCGGCGTAAGATTCGTAATTTTTTTGCAGGGTTGCCCTCTCCGTTGCGGCTGTTGCCACAATCCCGACACATGGGACACGGCGGGCGGCACACTTTACAGCGCAGAGGAGCTTGTCAAAAAAGCTCTACGCTTCAGGGAATATTTCGGCGAGGACGGCGGCGTTACCGTCTCGGGCGGCGAACCGCTTTTGCAGGCAGAATTCGTCAAAGAACTGTTTTGCCTCTGCCACGAAAACGGCATTAACACCTGCCTTGATACCTCGGGTTGCATCCTCACGGACGGTGTAAAGGATTTGCTGACCGTCACCGACAGAGTTTTACTTGATATTAAGTACACCACTGACACGCTCTACCGCGAAAGCGTGGGAAGCTCAATAGATACTCCTCTCGCTTTTCTCGACTATCTCTGCGAATGTAATATCCCGACAACCCTCCGTCAGGTCATCATTCCGACAAAGAATGACAATGATGAAAACATCCTTGCATTGAAAGAGATCGCCGACGCTCACGCAAACGTGGACAAGATAGAATTGCTCCCGTTCCGCAAGATCTGTCAGGTAAAATACGACAAAATGCAGATAAACTTCCGTTTCGGAGACATCCCCGAGCCGACGCGAGAAAAAATGGCTGAGCTTGAAAAATTGCTTAAATAACTTAGAATTTTAAATCGTAGCACTGGTTAAAATTAAGTTTATTTAACTTTATCTATATTTATTCAATTTTTTATTAAGTTTTCTTAATAAATTTAATCAACTGTAACCTTTTCCAAAAAATGTCGACTTATTATATGAAAGCAAAATTGTTAAATTAGGAGGACATTTTATGAAAAAGTTAATATCTATTTTGCTGATGGCACTTATCCTTTTATTTGCACTTTCGGCTTGCGAACAGATTTTGCCCAACAGATCAAGTGCAGGATATACCGAAGAAGAACTGAATATTTACAAAATATCCGACAAAGCGATAATAGACAAGTTCGGAACAAAAAATCTGTCGGCATTTCAGGTATCAATTCGCAATCTTGCAGACGGTAGGATCAACGTAAGTTATGAGCTTAAGCTTTACGGAATATACACAAATGAGAAGTACTCGGTCTATTTGAACCCAAGCCTTGAGGTAGTCGATATCCACGCATACGAGGTCGGCGTATATTCAAAACACATAAATGATAAAGAATTTGAAGAATCTCTCGAAGACGCCAAGGAAAAAATCAAAGAACAAGCTCAAAAGTACGGTGAGGACAGAGAAGACGGAATGTTACACTACACCGAGATAGACGGCTACATCTGTCTTTGCCTCGAGATAATTGTCGACATTGACCCTCCCACGTATGAGACAGATGAAAACGAAACTGCCGGCGGCTGCGGCATCGACCACGAACACATATTTTTAACCGAGCGAATCTGTAAAATAGACTAACGACCAAACAAAACTCCCGTCAAAGGATAAACAAACACCCAAAACCAACCAATTTTTTTGAAATTTTAGAAGTGGGTTGGGGGTTATAGGGGGAAGGGGGAAACTTTTTGAAAAAAGTTTCGCCCTTCCCCCTATAATAATTCTTTTATTTCGTCATTTTCTCTTGCTTGACCTTGTGGTCGATAACTTGGCGGGACGCAAGCTCCTGCTTAATGTCGTCGATGGAAATGCCCATCTGGACCATAAGGACGAGAACATGATAAACGAGATCGGAGATCTCGTAGACAGTCTCTGCCTTGTCATCTGCCTTGCCCGCGATAATGACTTCGGTACACTCCTCACCCACCTTTTTGAGGATCTTATCTATTCCCTTCTCAAAGAGGTAGGTGGTATAGGAGCCTTCTTTTTTCTCGGTCTTTCTGCCCTCGATAAGCGACATCAGACCGTCAAGTGAAAACTGCTTGTTAGCAATATCCTCGCACTCCCACAGGGGATTTTCAAAGCAAGAAAAGCTTCCCGTGTGGCATGCTGGGCCGTCAGGCTCGACTATTACCTCAAGCGCGTCCTTGTCGCAGTCTGCGGTTATGGACACGATGTGCTGATAATTGCCACTGGTCTCGCCTTTTAGCCAAAGCTCCTGACGGGAACGGCTATAAAAGCAGGTCAGACCCTTTTCCATAGATATTTCAAGGCTCTCACGGCTCATATACGCAAGGGTCAGCAGCTTTTTCGTCTTGTTGTCAATTACAACTGCGGGGATAAGCCCCTTTTCGTCGAATTTAAGTTCGTCTATGTTTATCATATTGTGTCGTCCTTTCTTATAATCTTACCGAAATGCCGTTGTCTGCCAGCTGGCGTTTGAGATCCTTTATTTCCACCTCGCCGAAATGGAAGATAGAAGCCGCAAGACCTGCGGAGCATTCGGGGATCTTTTTAAAGAGACGGACAAAGTCCTCGCCACAGCCCGCGCCGCCCGATGCGATCACGGGAACTTTTACGGCATCGCAGACCTCGCGGAGCATTTCAAGATCAAAGCCCGCCTTAACTCCATCTGTGTCGATAGAGTTGAGAACGACCTCGCCTGCTCCTCGCTCAACGCATTCCTTTATCCAAGAGATAGCCTCCTTACCCGTATTCTCGCGACCGCCCTTGGCGTAAACGCGGAAAACCTTATCAACGCGCTTGACGTCTGCGGAAATGACCACGCACTGATTGCCGTATCTCTTTGCCGCCTCGTCTATAAGACTTGGATTGCGGATAGCGCCCGAATTGACGCTTACCTTGTCTGCGCCGCATTTAAGCACTCGGTCAAAGTCCTCAAGAGTGTTTATTCCGCCACCAACCGTCAGAGGAATGAATATGGTGCTTGCCACCTCGGTGAGAATGTCGGTAAAGATCTGTCTGCCCTCACTTGACGCGGTTATATCATAAAAGACAAGCTCGTCAGCGCCGTTGTCGCTATAATATTTAGCCAACTCCACAGGAGAGGAAACGTCGCAAAGTCCCCTGAAATTAACTCCCTTTACTACCCTGCCGTCGCGTACGTCAAGGCAAGGGATGATTCTTTTCGTTATCATATTTACACCTCAAAAAATTATAACTTTTGCGCCTCGGATACCGCTTCAAAAAGATCGATCGCACCCGTGTAGTATGCCTTTCCGATGATGGCACCGTAAATGTCAAGAGAAGCAAGCTTTTTAACGTCATCCATTGACGAAACTCCGCCCGACGCCACTATCTGCATATCAAATGTCTTGGAAAGCTCTCGATACAGCGCGTGATTTGCGCCCTTCATAGCTCCGTCCTTGGAAATATCGGTGCAGATTATGGTCTTGACGCCAAGCTTTTGCATTTTTTCACAGAAATCAAAGGCATCGTATTGACTTTTTTGGGTCCAACCCTTAATTGCTATCTTTTCGTCCTTTATGTCGGCTCCAACGGCGATCTTCTCTCCGAATTTCGCCACCGCCGCACAGAGAAAGGCCTCGTCGGTCACTGCCGCCGTGCCGAGAATTACTCGGCTGACACCTGCCCCGAAATATTTCTCCACGGTCTCCATATTGCGTATGCCGCCGCCAATCTCGCAATTCAGCGTGGTCTCACGAGCAATACTTTCCACCACACCGATGTTTGGCGTAGTGCCAAGCTTTGCGCCCTCAAGATCGACTAAATGTACCCATTTAGCACCTTTTTTTTCAAAATCGCGAGCCACCGAAAGCGGATCGTCGCTATAAATCGTCATTTGTTCATAATCGCCCTTAAAGAGACGAACTGCTTTGCCGCCGTAAAGGTCGATCGCAGGGAAAATTAACATAATTTATACCTTTCGATTTGAATTACATCTCGCAAAATGCTTTTAAAATATTAAGTCCCACTTTCCCGCTCTTTTCGGGATGGAACTGACATCCGCAAACATTCCCGCGCGCCACTGCCGCCGTGAGATATGCGCCGTATTCGGTATCGGCGATAACGCTCTCGTCGCAATCCGTACCGTAGTAAGAATGAACGAAATAAACGCAGTCTCCGTCATTTACGTACTTGAAGATCGGATGCTTTTCGCCCTTTATCCTCAAGGCGTTCCAACCGATCTGAGGAATGGGGAGATTTTCGGGAATGACATCGGAAATAGGTCTTATATCACCCGAAATCAGTCCCAGTCCCTGATGCTCGCCGTACTCAAAGCTGCGGTCAAGCAACATCTGCATACCCAGACAAATACCCATCAAAGGTTTGCCTTTCTCAACCTCTTGTATCAAAATTTTATCAAGACCGCTCTCGCGAAGCTTCTCCGCTGCGTCGCCAAATGCACCGACGCCGGGGAGGATAAGACGGTCGGCTGCTCTCAGCTTTTCGGGGTCGTCGGTAACGATAGCATCCTCACCGATAGCCGCAAATGAGCTTTTGAGGGAAAAGAGATTTCCCACGCCGTAATCAATGATAGCGACCATCAGAGTACCCCTTTCGTGGACGGTATCTCATCGGCTCTCTCGGGGTCGATCTTCACCGCCGCCTTGAAGGCTCTCGCCGCCGCCTTGAACGCGCCTTCGATTATGTGGTGGGAATTTTTGCCCGCAAGCTTCTTAAAGTGAAGCGTGCAATTTGCCTGCCTTGTGAACGCAAGCCAAAATTCCTCAACTAACTCCGTGTCAAAGTCGCCAACCTTAACGGAGGGTATCTCAACGTCAAAATTCAGAAGATCTCTGCCCGAAAAATCAACGGCGCAGAGGATAAGCGCCTCGTCCATAGGAAGAATCATCGAACCGTAGCGCTCGATTCCCTTTTTATCGCCAAGTGCCTCGGAAAATGCCTTGCCGAGACAAATGCCAATGTCCTCAACCGTGTGGTGGTAGTCCACCTGAGTGTCGCCAACACATTTCACCGAGAGGTCAAAGCGACCGTGGGATGCGAAAAGTGTCAGCATGTGGTCAAGAAATCCGCAACCGCTCTGAATCTCACTTCTGCCCGAGCCGTCAAGGTTCAAACTCAATTTTATATCGGTCTCCGCGGTTTTGCGATTAATTTCATAAGTTCTCATTTTGTTTCCTCCAGTATTTGGAAAATTGCGTCAACAAGCTCTGTCATCTGCTCGCGCGAGCCGACAGTGATGCGGTTGTACTGCGCGATCTTGTCCTTTGTAAAATGTCGCACCAATATTCCTTGCTCGCGCAATCTTGAGTAAAGCTCGCCGCCGTCGATCTTGTCACTCTTGGCAAAAATAAAGTTCGCCTTGGAGTCGGTCATCTCAAAACCAAGCTTTTTAAGCTCTGAGGCCGTCCACTCGCGGTTCTCCATAACCGTTTTGCAGTTTGCACGCGTATATTCCTCGTCGCAAAGCACACCGATTCCCGCCGCCATGGTCATAGAATTGACGTTGTACGGGTTTGTTGAATACTTTATTGTATTCAAATCAGCTATCAGCTCGGGACAGGCAACGCCAAATCCAAGTCTTGCGCCCGCCATAGAACGTGACTTCGAAAAGGTCTGGGTCACAAGCAGATTTTTATATTTTTTAGTCAACGGAATAGCACTCTCGCCGCCGAAATCAACGTAAGCCTCGTCAATGACTACCACTCGGTTGGGATTCGACGCAACTATTTTCTCGATCTCGTCAAGAGAGAGCAAAATTCCCGTGGGCGCGTTAGGATTAGCGATAAACACCGTGCCGTCTGTAGTACAATAATCATCCACGTCAATGGAGAAATCATCGCGCAGAGGCTTTATGACGTAAGGTACTCTGTTCAGCTCGGCAAAAACGCTGTAAAAGCCGTAAGTAATATCGGCAAAGACCGCGGGATGCTCCTCGTCGCAGAACGCCATAAATGCGAAATTCAATATCTCGTCCGAGCCGTTGGTGGGAAGCACGCAGTCGGGCATGACACCGCAGACCTCCGCGAGCTTTTCGCAAAGCTTTTTCGCCTCGGGGTCGGAATAAAGCTGTAGATCTTTCGCCGCCGTCATAGCCGCCGCTATCGCCTTCTCCGACGGTGGAAAGGGCGACTCGTTGGTATTCAATTTGTTATATTTTCTCTCTTTTGGCTGCTCTCCCGGAGTGTATGGGGTGAGAGCCGCGTATTTTTTGCTTAAAAAATTACTCATTTTCCTCAAATCTTACGACAGCACTCTTGGCGTGTGCGCCAAGTCCTTCTTTGTTAGCGAAGAAAGCAACGTCCTTTGCGACCTTCGCAAGCGCGTCACGGGTGTAGTAGGTGTATTGGGTCTTTTTTACGAAATCGTCCACCGACAAGGGGCTTGAAAACTTCGCCGTGCCGCTTGTGGGCAGGGTGTGGTTGGGACCTGCGAAATAGTCTCCGAGCGCCTCGGGACAGTATCTGCCCATAAATATCGAACCCGCGTGACGGATCTTATCGAGATAATCAAAGGGATTGTCAACGCAAAGCTCAAGATGCTCGGGAGCTATCTCATTTGCTATGTCGATAGCGCACATCAAATCGGGAGCAACTATTATCTTGCCGTTCTTGTCGATCGACTCTCGCGCGATCTCGGCTCTCTGAAGCTTTGGTATCTGTATTTCAAGCTCACTGGAAACCGCCTCGGCAAGCTCTTGACTGTCGGTAACAAGCACCGCACTCGCCATCCTGTCATGCTCGGCTTGGGAAAGCAGATCTGCCGCTACGAATTTGGGGTTGCTCTTGCCGTCTGCGACTACAAGTATCTCACTGGGGCCTGCGATCATATCGATAGAGACCACACCAAATACCTGCTTTTTCGCCTCGGCAACGTAAGCGTTACCCGGTCCTACTATCTTGTCGACCTTGGGAATGCTCTCGGTACCGTAAGCCAATGCCGCGACCGCCTGAGCGCCGCCGACCTTGAATATCTTATCAATTCCCGCGATCCTTGCCGCCGCCAGAATAACGGGATTGACCTTTCCGTCCTTACCAGGAGGTGTCACCATAACGACCTCCCTGACACCCGCAATCTTTGCAGGGATAGAATCCATCAGAACGGTTGAAGGATATGCCGCCGTGCCACCGGGAACATAAAGCCCCGCTCTATCTACGGGAATTACCTTCTGACCGATAACGATGCCGTCAGAGTCGTTTATAATAAAGCTGTTTCTGACCTGTCTCTTGTGGAACTTGCGGATGTTTGCCGCCGCCTTTTTGAGAATTTCAAGAAATTCAGGCTCGACCTGCGCCACCGCCTCATCGATCTCTCTTTCGCTGACTAAAAGACTTTCCAACTTTGCCTTGTCAAATCTCTCGCAGTACTCGAAAAGCGCCGCGTCGCCACGTTCTCTGACGTTCTTGATTATATCGGCGACCACGCCTTCAACACTGACGGTAGGTTCAAATCGAGCAAAGATCTCGTCGTCCTTAACCTCACCGTATTTAAAAATCTTAATCATAACTAAAACCTCATTTCACTTGCTCCGCAAGCGAACGTACTACTTTGTCTATCATCTCGCCCTTGAACTTTGAGCTTGACTTGTTTGCGATAAGTCTTGCGCTTATGGGAACTATCTCCTCGTAGACTTCAAGACCGTTTTCAATAAGCGTCTTTCCCGTCTCGACTATATCAACGATAACGTCGGAAAGTCCCAGAATGGGAGCTAACTCGATAGAGCCGTTGAGATGGATAATATCTATCTCTCTGCCCTGCGACGAGTAATGGTCGTTGGCAATGTTCGCAAATTTGGTCGCTACTTTGAGCGGACGCGCGGTGTTATCTCTAAATCCTTTCGGGGCCGCCACTGCCATACGGCACATGCCGATATTCAGATCAAGCAGCTCGTATATCTCAGGCTCGTATTCAAGCAGAATGTCCTTGCCCGCAACACCGATGTCTGCCGCTCCTCTCTCGACGTAAATAGCTACGTCGGATGGCTTGACCCAAAAGTATCTTATCCCTTTTTCTGCGTTTTCAAAGGTCAGCTTTCGGTTGACCTCCTTGATGCTCGGACACTCAAAGCCCGCAGATTCAAACATATCATAGACCTTTTCGCCAAGTCTTCCCTTGGGGAGCGCAACGTTAAGCATTTCCATTCTTGTCGCCCTCCCTCAAATCAATAGTTTCCTTGTATTTCAGTCTTTCGGGAACCGTTTTGCGCGTTGAAACGCTCTTGCCCTCGCCTGTCAGAGTATCGGTAAGGGACAGAAGCTTTTTTGCGTCGGTATCTCCGTCGTAAAGGATCAGAACGTCTCCGTCGTATTCCTTAACTTCGGTTTCAAGCTCGCCTAAAAGATCAAGATAGACAGCAAATCCGATAGCTCCCGACGCTTTTCCCATCTTACTCATGAGCTTGTCGTAGCGACCGCCCGAAAGCACGCTTGTGGGTATCCCCTTGACAAAGCCTTTGAAAACAATGCCACTATAATAGCTCGTATCGTCGGTAACAGAAAAATCAACTCTAACTCTGCCGCCTACCGCAGAAAGTATCTCGGCAAGCTCCAATGCATCTTGGTAGCAGGCGGTATCCTTTAGTATCTCAAGCATCTCCTCAGGATCGCCCTTTATGGCTATGAGCCGCTTAAGCGTCTCCGCATCCTTACCCTCGGCTTGGCAGAGCGCGTCGATGCCGTGAATATTCTTCTCGCCGATACGATCGATCAGAGCTTCCTTCCCTCTTGCGGAAAGTCCCGTCTCGTCCACCAACGCGGAAATAATGCCCATGTGCGACACATCAAGCACGTAGTCCTGCGAAACGCTTTCAAGGCTTTTACGAGCCAAGGTCAAGACCTCGGCAACCGAATATTTATCGATCTCGCCAATACATTCAAGTCCCGCTTGCATGATCTCCTTAAAGGACAACGCTCCTTTAGGCACGCGGTAAACGTTCTCGTTGTAGTATACCTTGCGAACTCCCTGCTCACTTTCGGGACTGTTCTTTACGATCGATAGCGTTACGTCGGGCTTCAGAGCCATAAGCGAGCCGCCAACGTCGGTAAACGTGATTATATGATCGGATACGAGAAAGCTTTTGTTTCTGACGTAAAGCTCGTATTCCTCGAATTTGCTCATTTTATATTGGGAATAGCCGTAGCTCTCGTATAGGCTCTTTAGAGCATATACAGCGCTCTCGCTGCCACGACTTCCCGTTTGGGTGAATTTCATAAAATTCTTCCTTTCGATAATCGTCTTATTTTTACGCTTTCATTTTTTCAAGCACCGCGCGGTATCCGCCGCTGCCGTAATTGAGGCACTTATTAACTCGACTGATGGTGGCAGTGCTGGCACCCGTTCTTTCTTCAATGGCTTGATACTTTTCCCCATCATTTAGCATCTCGGCAACCGAAAGTCTCTGCGAAAGATCCTGAAGCTCCTTGATAGTGCATATATCTTCGAAAAACGCTGCACACTCCTCAAAGCTCTCAAGGGAAAGCACCGCCTCAAACAAGGCGCGGTTTTCTTCTGTAATATTTGGTCTCATCAAAAAATTCTCCTTAATTCTGAATCAAAAGATGTGGGACTCGATTAAACACTTTATCATTTTACCACGGTAAAGCGTGAAAGTCAATAGTTTTTTGAAAATAATTCAAAAATATTAAAAAAATATAAAATCCTATAAAAAATACTCTTAAAATCCTTATATTCTATTGACAAATAAAGCGGTTTGTGATATACTACAAAAAAGAATGATAGAGGCGCACCGCAATATCAGTAATTTCCGTGTCAAGTCTGCGCAGGCATCGCGGAAACGAAAGGATTGGGTGCCGAAGGGTCCGTTTGGCGCAAAACGGCTCTGGCAACTCGGATAATATCCGTTTTGCTGTCGCCCACACGGGCGGAGTGCTATCTCAACTGTACTCTTTCGGGTTCAGTAGGATAGCCGTGTATACGGCTGTTTTTTGTTGAAACGAAAGTATTCGGACGGCGGAGAGGCACTTCTCTGCCATATTTTTATTTCAGTATATTTTTTCGGAGGAACATAAATCATGAAAAAAACCATTTTCACAGGCGCGGCAACCGCTATAATTACTCCTATGAAGGATGACAAGATCGACTACGAAAGCTTTGAAAAACTTATAAATTGGCAGATCGACGAGGGCATTGACGCTATCGTTGTCTGCGGAACTACGGGCGAGGCTTCAACCCTCTCGGATGACGAACACAAGGACGCTATAAAGTTCTGCGTTGATACCGTAGCGGGCAGAGTCCCCGTTATCGCAGGCACAGGCTCAAACGACACCGCATACGCTATCTGGCTGACAAAGCACGCGGCTGAGGCTGGGGCTGACGCAGCTCTTGTTGTTACTCCCTACTATAACAAAGCGACTCAGAACGGTCTTGTCAAGATGTTCACATCTATCGCCGACGCATCCGATATTCCGATCATTCTCTACAATGTTCCCTCAAGAACAGGATGCAATATTCTCCCTGCCACCGCGGCAAAGCTTGCCGAACACCCCAACATTGTGGCTATCAAGGAGGCAAGCGGCAACATCTCCCAGATCGCCGAGCTTGCACATCTCGTTGGCGACAAAATGGATATTTATTCGGGTAACGACGACCAGATCACTCCTATCCTTTCTCTTGGCGGTAAGGGCGTTATTTCGGTTCTCTCCAATCCCATGCCCCGCGCTACAAGCAAGATATGTCACGATTTCTTCGAGGGCAGACATACGGAAGCTGTCCAGGCTCAGCTCGAGCTTTTGCCATTCATCAGCGCCCTCTTTTCCGAGGTCAACCCCATACCCGTTAAGTGCGCGATGTCACACATGGGATTCTGCACTAACGAGCTTCGTCTCCCCCTCACCGAAATGGAACCCGACCACGAAGAAAAGCTCGTGGCTATTATGAAAGAGCTTGATTTGATATAAAGGAAAATGATATGAAAATATTTATAAGCGGCATCGGCGGCAGAATGGGCGCCGAGGTCAAAAAAATGGTACTTGACGGCTACCGAGGCGCGGAGCTTTGCGCGGGATACGATGTAAACGAAGTCATAGCCGAGTGTCCTACTTATACAAATTGGGCAGACGTCAAAGAAACGCCCGATTGCATTATTGATTTTTCGCATCATGTGGGAACGAAAGCCCTGCTTGAATACGCTTGCGAGAAGAATATCCCCGTTGTTTTGGCGACTACGGGTCACGACGACGCAGAAAAAGGCTATATTGCCGATGCGGCGAAAAAAATACCGCTTTTCCATTCGGCTAATATGTCCTTGGGCGTAGCGCTCCTTTGCGAGCTTGCCAAAACCGCGGCAAAGACCTTCCCCGACGCTGACATTGAGATCATAGAAAAGCATCATAACAGAAAGCTTGACGCTCCCAGCGGAACGGCTCTGCTTCTGGCGCAGTCCATACAAAAGATAAGAGAGCAGGCTTTCTTCACCTTTGGCCGTCAGGGTCACGCCAAGAGAGAAAAAAATGAGATAGGCATCCACGCTATACGTATGGGAAATATCGTTGGCGAGCATGAGGTGATCGTGGGAACAGACACTCAGACCATCACTCTCAAGCACGAGGCTCACAGCCGTTCCCTCTTTGCCGAGGGCGCTATCGCCGCGGCTGACTATATCAAGAACAAGAGCGCAGGTCTTTACGATATGTATAGTATGATCGGCACGGAATAATTAAGGAAAAATCATGATCTGTAACAATTTATCGGTAAACGAAAAGGGACATCTAACTCTCGGCGGCGTTGACACCGTTGAGATGGCTCAAAAATACGGCACTCCCCTCTACCTTTTCGACGAAAACAGAATAAGAGAGCGCTGTAAGACCTACGTGGACGCTATGAGGTCTGCCTTTGGTGAGAACGCCCTTCCACTTTACGCCAGCAAAGCGGCATCCTTTAAGCAGATGTATCGCATCGTCAAGGACGAGGGTATGGGTACAGACCTTGTATCATCAGGAGAGCTTTACACTGCGTCAAGCGTGGGATTTCCTCTTGAAAAGGCTTATTTTCACAGCAACAACAAGACCGACGAGGATATAGCCTACGCCATCGACGAGGGTGTCGGTTATTTCGTAGTAGACAACGTTGAGGAGCTTGACGCCATCGACCAAATCGCAGGCGAAAAGGGTGTAAAGCAAAAAATATTGCTGCGTCTGACCCCAGGCATCGACCCCCATACCTACGCGGCGGTGGCTACGGGCAAGGTGGACTCAAAATTCGGCTCTGCAATAGAGACGGGACAAGCCGAGCAGATAACCAAATATGCTATCGGTCTTGAAAACATTGAGCTTTACGGATTTCACTGTCACGTAGGCTCTCAGGTCTTTGACTCCGACGTCTTTCTTCGCGCGTCGGAAATAATGCTTGATTTTATTGCGGAAATGATCAAAAAATACGGATTTGCGGCAAAGGAGCTTGACCTTGGCGGCGGCTACGGCGTCAGATACCTTGAAAGCGATCCCCACATCGACATAGCGGCAAATATTCATCAGGTTGCCGACCACATGAAAGCATATTGCGCGAAGCTTGGCACCCCGATGCCGGCAGTACGTATGGAACCCGGACGCAGTATCGTTGCCGACGCAGGCTTGACGCTCTACACCGCAGGCACGGTCAAGCGCATCCCCGGATACAAGAATTACGTTTCTGTTGACGGCGGCATGGCGGATAACCCTCGATTTGCGCTCTACGGCTCGTCCTACACCGTCTGTCTCGCCAACAGAATGAACGCCGCAGAAAACGGCGTGCCAACCTTTAACTGCTCGGTAGTGGGTAGATGCTGCGAGTCGGGCGATATTCTTCAGGAGAACGTTACCCTTCCCGCAAACATTGTTCGCGGAGATATTATCGCAGTCCTTACCACAGGAGCGTACAACTACTCCATGTCCTCAAACTACAACCGCCTCGGCAAGCCCCCCGTGGTTATGCTGAAGGACGGATGTGACTATCTGGCAGTAAAGCGCGAAACTCCCGAGGATATTTGCAGAAATGATATATGATATGATTACATAGCGCAAATGTGAAATTATCAAGAGAGTATATATTTATTAAAATATATACTGAAAGGGAGTGGTGTTTGTGATAAAGCTTACATTGGACAAATATTTAAAAAAGACGGGTATAACACGATACGAGCTATCGAAAAGAACAGGTATAGTATATCACACTATTGACAGTTATTATAAGAACCAAATAATTCGATATGACAGTTATATTTTAGATAAGATCTGCGAAGCATTGGATTGCGAAATTTCAGATATAATTGAATATACCAAAGATAAAAAATAAAACACTTTGAGGTAGGATATGCTTGAAAGTCAATATAAGATGAATATAATAAAAATCGGCTTGAAAATTGCATATTTATGATAAAATATATATTACATTTATGAAAGGAGCGCGAAATGGACAACGCGAACGATTTTTTGGTCAAACGGCGAATGAAGGAAAACAGTATTTCCTTTAAAATGTTTATTATCATTTTAAATATGACGTTTTTTGTCGCCACCCCCATAGCCATGGCGGTCTCGGGCATCGGCGTTGAACAGTTCGGCTCAAATCTTTGGGAGCTTTTCACGGGTCCCTCCAAGCTTGTGACCGATTATTTCTCTCTCGGTTGCCTCGCAAGCACACTGTTTAACGCGGGAATATGCGGTCTCGCCTGCACACTTATCGTGATCTTTAGCCGCGCTCACGCAAACAGCACCACCTTTGCGGCGTATCTTTTGGTAATCGCTCACTGCTTTTACGGCTTGAATTTTATCAATATGTGGCCGCCGTTTATCGGTGTTCTCGTTTATTGCTGGATTACAAAGAACTCAAGCAGAGACAATCTTCACATAGCAATGTTTTCCACCGCCCTCGCCCCCTTTATCAGCGACTTTTTGTTCTTCTATCCCCCCGGTAGATATTTGACGCTTGGAAAATTCAGTGTTCTCGGCATCGTTCTTTCGTTAGTGTTCGGTATCGCCTCGGGATTTTTAGTTCCCGCGCTTATCAAGGGTACGGCAAAGATGCACGGTGGCTTCAGCATGTATAAGGCAGGGCTTGCGATCGGTCTGCTTGGAATTTTAGTCTATTGCTTTCTTTACAAGACTCTTGGTGTCGAGCCTCACAGCACCGGCTTCGATTCAAGTGCCGAGCAGGAGATATTCGGTCGGCACTACTACGTCTTTATGAACGTATTTTTCTCGGTCATATTTCTTCTCGCTCTGACAATCGGATTTTTTATGAACGGAAGGAGCTTTCGCAATTACAAAAAGCTGCTTTCCTGCACGGGATACGGTCTCGATTTTGCCGACAAATTCGGCATACCTCTCTGTCTCATAAATTTTGGCGTGTACGGCTTTTGCATACTGCTCTACCTTAACGTCATATTTTTCTTACCATCTATCTTCCCTTTTCTGCCCGAGGGCGTTGGGTTCACGGGCCCTACGGCGGGTATAGTATTCGCCGCGCTCACATTTTCCGCGGACGGTCAGCATCCAAAAAATGTAGCGCCTATCGCGCTGGGATATACCGTTCTGTTTGCGCTCGTCTGCGCGATATGTTCCATAGCAGGCGCAGAGATTCCTTGGACTCTATCGACCCAAGCCTACATCAACGGTCTTGCCTTTGCTACAGGACTTTGTCCAATAGCGGGTGTGTACGGCTTCAAATACGGCGTTATCGCGGGACTTGTCAGCGCCATCATCTGCACGTCTACCTCTGCCATGCACGGCGGTTTCGTCCTCTACAACGGCGGATTTAACGCAGGTCTTGCCGCGCTTATACTGATCCCAATTCTTGATTTTTACAAGGTCAAGCGAAAAAAAGCCGACAACGACGAGATCTACGAGATCAAGGGACATGAAAGCAGCAGATTTACAAAGCTGGTCGATAATTCGATCAAGAACGACGAAAACAAAAGTAAATAAAAATTGCCCATAGGCAACGCTCTGTTTGCCTATGGGCATATTTCATTATTTCAAAGAGATGCTTAAAGCGTCTTAAGATCGTAAGGCGTGGACTGATACACGAAATAATTTAGCCAGTTGATAAACAACAGACTTCCGTGCGCTCTCCAACGGACGATAGGCTCCTTTGAGGGGTCATTGTCACGGTAGTAGTTGACGGGAGGCTTTATGGGCAGTCCTGCCGCCACGTCACGGCGATATTCCGCGTCAAGAGTAAGCGGATCATACTCGCTATGACCCATAATAAAGAACTGTCTGCCACCGTTTCTTGAGACGATATGAACGCCCACGTCATCACTCGACGCAAGCACGCGAAGCTCGGGTATCTTCTCTATGTCCTCGCGGTAAACCGTTGTGTGACGGGAATGGGGGACGTAAAATTCTGCGTCAAAGCCGCGAAGCAGCATGCTCTTTTTGTGGTCTGCCTGATGGGCGAACACACCGAAAAGCTTTTCGGGCATAATGTGCTTCTGTATGCCGTAGTGATAGTAAAGGCCCGCCTGCGCGCCCCAGCAGATGTGCATAGTGCTATGGACGTGGGTCTTTGTCCACTCCATTATCTCACAAAGCTCCTCCCAGTAGTCGACCTCCTCAAACTCCATCATCTCAACGGGAGCGCCTGTGATGATCATTCCGTCAAACCTCTGATCCTTTACATCATCAAAAGTCTTATAGAACGCAAGCAAATGCTCCTGTGCCGTGTTTGCCGACTGATGAGACTTTGTTCTTATCAAGGTAAGCTCTATCTGAAGCGGCGTATTACCGAGAATTCGCGACAACTGCGTCTCGGTCTCTATCTTCTTGGGCATCAGATTGAGTAGCAGTATCTTCAAAGGACGAATGTCCTGAGTGATAGCTCTCGTCTCTGTCATAACAAATATATTCTCGTCCGCAAGGGTCTGCACCGCAGGCAGATCGTTTGGTATCTTAATTGGCATTTTTTCTCCTTGTGATAGTTAGCAAGTGCAACGACTGGTCGCTTTCTTAAAAGAAAGCTTGGCAAAGAACTTTTCCGAATTTTTTAGGTCCTTTTAGGGTGTCGGAGGATTTTTCGCTCCTTCGTCGCTAAAAAAATCCCTCACTGTCGTTTTTGTATTGATAAGGTGTTGCACCCACCAAATATCATCTAACTTTAACTTAAAGTTACTTTAATTTTAGTTGAACTTTATCGGCTGGGTTCTAAACTATTGCAACACAAAAGCGGATAGCAGGTTGAGATTTTGTGTGCAAAATCTCAACGTCACTATATGCAACGTGAAGCTAAACTTAGTCGTTAGTCGGCTTGTTGCAAACCGCTGCTTGCACGCAAGCAGTCCAAGTTGTATTATAAAGCGAACAACGGCAGTTAGAACCCCCTTTTCGGGAAGTTTTTTGGCTCCACCTCGATGTTTTCGAAGAAAACTCGCAACAGCAGATTGTTTACAATCTGCGTAGGTTTTTCTCAAAAAAGGTGGAACGCATCCCCTCGCGTCCCTCGCGCATCCCTCGCGTTCTCTTAAATCTTCTCCAAAGCCTGCTGAATGTCGGCGATAAGATCGTCTGCATCCTCAAGGCCGCAGGAAAGACGAACGAGGTCGGGAGCAACGCCCGATGCAATAAGGTCGGCATCGGAAAGCTGACGGTGGGTTGTTGTCGCGGGGTGGAGACAGCATGAGCGCGCGTCGGCTACGTGTGTCTCTATAGCGATCATCTCAAGGGCATTCATGAATGTTGCTGCCGCTTCTCTACCGCCCTTAACGCCAAAGCTTACAACACCGCAGGTGCCGTCAGGCATATACTTCTTGGCAATTTCATGATCCTTGCTCGATTCAAGACCGGGGTAGTTGACCCAAGAGATCTTGTCGTTAGCCTCAAGGTATTTGGCAACTGCAAGACCGTTCTCGCAGTGTCGCTTCATTCTCACGTGAAGGCTCTCAAGACCGAGATTGAGAATATAGGAACTCATAGGAGCGGGAGTTACGCCAAGATCGCGCATAAGCTGAGCCGTCGCCTTGGTAATGAACGCGCCGCCAAGTCCAAATTTTTCGGCGTAAGTGATACCGTGATAGCTGTCGTCGGGAGTGCAAAGACCGGGATACTTGTCGGCGTGAGCCATCCAGTCAAATTTACCGGAGTCGATGATAGCGCCGCCTACCGCGCTTCCGTGACCGTCCATGTACTTTGTGGTGGAGTGAGTTACGATATCAGCTCCCCACTCAAAAGGACGGCAATTCACAGGCGTCGGGAAGGTGTTGTCAATGATCAGTGGAACACCGTGCTTGTGCGCCATTTTGGCAAATCTCTCGATGTCAAGAACATTCAGCGCAGGATTTGCGATAGTCTCTCCGAAAACAAGCTTGGTGTTGGGTCTGAACGCCGCCTCAAACTCCTCGTCGGAGCAGTCGGGAGCGATAAAGGTCACATCAATTCCCATTCTCTTGAAGGTAACGGCGAAAAGATTGTATGTTCCGCCGTAGATCGAAGCCGAGGACACGATGTGGTCGCCACAGGACGCGATATTGAAGGTGGCAAGGAAGTTAGCCGCCATACCGGAAGAAGTCAGCATAGCCGCAGTTCCTCCCTCCATCTCGCATATTTTCGCCGCAACCGTGTCGCAGGTGGGGTTCTGAAGTCTGGAATAAAAATATCCGCTCGCCTCAAGGTCAAAAAGCTTACCCATAGCCTCGCCCGTTGTATATTTAAACGTTGTACTCTGAATTATCGGTATCTGTCTGGGTTCTCCGTTACCGGGAGTATAACCGCCTTGAACACATTTCGTTCCAATTCTTTTATCTTTCATTGTTTTTTGCCTCTTTTCGGTATCTGATTTATATTACAAAAACGCAATAACTATACATTATAATTATATCATTTTTATTAGCGTTGTCAAGGGCTTTTGCTTTATTTACAGTGAATTTGAAATATAAGTTGTACACTTTCAAGTTTGTTTGAACAAATTTGAGTTAAGTTTTCTTAAGGTTCTATAATAAATGTTGGGGTGAAACCAACAGATATAGCAAATAAAAAGTAAAAAACAAAAAAAGAAGAGCATATCTGAAAAAAATCTGATAAAATGTTAATTGACGAAAAAAACACTATCGGAGGTTTCAGATATGCTCAATTCATATTATACAGAAAAACTGCTCGGATTGCAAGGGGTAGAAGTAAAAAATATTTCAGAAAATGAAGAAGTTTTTGAAATCTCAATAGAACAGCCACGAAAGATGTGCAATTGCCCTCAATGTGGCGAAGCAACGAACAGAATACACGACTATCGTTACCAAAGAGTAAAAGAATTGCCTGCTTTTGAAAAGAATGTCGTCCTTATTCTACGTAAGCGTAGATATGTATGCTCTTGCGGTAAGAGATTTTTTGAGCCGAATACCTTCCTGTCACGATATCAACGCATGACCCAAAGAGCGATCATGGGGTTATTAGAGAAATTAAGCGACAGCCGTTCCTATACAGCCGTAGCTCGTGAATTTAATATATCTACGTCAACCGTTATTCGCTTTTTTAAGAACATTCAATACAGTAAGCCCGCCCAGCTTCCCGAGGTCATCGGCATTGATGAATTTAAGGGCAACAGCGGCGGTGAGAAGTTTCACGGAATACTTACCGATCTTGGAGAAAGAAAGGTAATAGATATACTAAAAACACGCTACGAGTATGATCTTTGCGATTATTTCAAGAAATACGACCGTACAGGCGTCAAATATTTCGTTAGCGATATGTACAAGCCCTATGCTGAAATTGCAGAATATTACTTTCCAAACGCTACATATGTCATAGATAGATACCATTGGGTAAGACAGGCAGTATGGGCGTTTGAAGCCGTTAGAAAAGAGATACAAAAGCAATTTTCAAAGAAGCATCGTATTTATTTTAAGAAGTCCAGATATCTGTTGCTAAAGCATCAGGATAAGCTAAAGGACGATGAATTACAACAGGTACTTATTATGTTAGACATTTCTCCAACTCTTTCAACCGCTTATTTCTTAAAGGAATTGCTTTACTCCATACTTGATGAGCAGGATCCGAATAAACAAAAGAAGCTCTTTTCAGATTGGATCGAGGAAGCTATGGAAAGTGAGATCCCGGCATTTGTTAAATGCGCTAAAACATATTACAATTGGTTTACCCCTATTACGAATTCCTTTTTCTGCCCTTATACGAATGGATTTACCGAAGGCTGCAATAACAAGATCAAGGTCTTGAAGCGGAACGCCTACGGCTTGCAGGATTTTAAGCGTTTCCGCAATAGAATTCTCTTTATGTTTTCCCATCAAAGTCGCGCAGGCGCATAGAAAAAGCGCCACTCCGCTTCGCTTCGTGACGCTTTTTCTATGCAATTTAATACTTCTTTATCTTTTCGTCAGATTTTTTCTACCCCAACTATTGACAAAGAGCCGAATTATAGCGTATTTTTTATTAGAAGGAGAGAAAAATGGACACTAAGAAGATTAAAACAAGCGAATCTGGTAACGATGCTAAGAGAGAAAAGGTCAGAGTAATACCTATTCAATTTTTTGACGATTTTCCAAAGCACCCTTTTAACGTTAAAATGGATGCAGATATGGAGGCTTTAATCGAAAGTATCAAAGAGTTTGGTGTGTTAACCCCCTTGATTGCTCGTAAGAAGGAAAATGATCGATATGAAATTATTGCTGGACACAGACGTAAATTTGCTGCAAAAAAGTTATGTCTCACGGAATTACCTGTTATTCTGAGAGATATGACACGGGATGATGCCATTATTGCTATGGTTGACTCTAATTTACATAGAGAACGGATACTCCCATCGGAGAGAGCATACGCATATAAAATGAAAATGGAAGCAAGAAAGCGTCAGGGGGCTCGCACCGATTTAACTTCGCCACCACTGGTGGCGAAGTTGCGAACAGATGAGGCGATAGGACTTGAAAATGGGGATAGTAAAGAACAAGTCAGACGGTACATTCGCCTTACATATCTAATTAAAGAAATTTTAGAAATGGTTGATGATGGTAGAATTGCTTTCAGACCTTCGGTAGAGCTTTCATATCTCACGGTACAGCAACAAAAAGATCTTTTTTATACTATTGAAAGCGAAGATGCAACTCCGTCTCTTGCCCAGGCAATCGAAATGAAGAAATTGAGTCAAAAGGGGAGTCTTACGTCAGAACGTATTTTTAAGATAATGCGTCAGCAAAAGCCCAATCAAGTTGAGAAAATTAAGATACCTGCCACAAGATTTGAAAAATACTTTTCTCGCGGTACTCCACAATCGCATATTGAGACTGTAATATTTCAAGCTTTGGAAGAGTATTACGCAAAAAGAACTAAATAATTTTACCAATCACGGTAAATCGATGTATTTAACATTGATTTACCGTGATTTTTTTGTTTGCTGAAAAAAATCTTGTTTTTTTTGCAGAAATCAAATTAGTCATTCCGTCTTTGGTTGATGAGAGGACAAAAATCCTTTCGTACAACTGAATAGCCTTGTGCCGAGAGTTATACAGGATCTACGGATAGTGTGCGAAGATATGAGCTCGCCCGTAGAAGAATTTGTGCATAGCGCGTACCTGCAAATACTCGGTCAAGAAGAGGGCGAAGGAAATGGCTCGGTATCAAGGTGCGGAAATCTATTATTAAAACAAAAGGAGGATTTATTGACAGAATATCAATTAGAAATCAAACAAGTTGTAGAGTATCCAAGACGTAGGATCTACAAGGAATTCATGGAAATGCTGATGAGTGATCCCGACATCAAGACAAGCGATGGATGTGGGTTGTATCATTACATTGTGCTTTCCTGTTTTGCGAGCTTTGAGAGTAAGAACCGAAAAATTTCCGGTGTAAATTACACCGTGTTTCCCGGAGAGTTGCTTTGTACGATGGATGAGCTTATCGTGCTTCTTCATGCCAAAAGCAAATTGCAGGTATTATCCATCCTTACAGACTTGCAAAGAAGGCATTTTATCGAATTCAAAGTCCTTGATGATGGAAATTGCGTAAAATATCGCATTAAGGATTGGCACAGACTAAATCACGCTATGTACGAAGGCGCTCCTTGCCACAAGGATAAGGGCTATTTTTATCTTCCTATTTCCGTTGTGTCGGATATCATAGGAAGAAGGCATCTGTCGGAGATGGACGCGTTTCTTGATCTTTGGCTCAATGCCGTATTTGACGATAACAGAGTTCAAAACTCGGTGGTCGATCCGGTCGTATATATGCGAAACGGAACGGGAAAGCCAACTGTCGATTGCGGTCAGCTTGCAAAGCGCTGGAATGTATCGGCGGCAACTGCAAGCAAATATTTACGTAAGCTGAAGAACAACGGTTACATCTATTATAACGAAACTGTCGGAGTTAATGGAATGGTAGTTTACTTGGGAAAGGATATCACCTCAATGTTCCGATTATCTGACGTATTATTAGATAAGGAAGAAATTCCAATGAAGGTAAGCGTCAAATTGGAATTGGATGAAGCTGCTCTGAGGGGTGGTTTCAACAAAATTCCCGAGTTGAGGGAACTCATAATGAAAAAGATTGCCACCGTTCTTTCCTCGCAGGGCTTTCCTTGCTTCGACTGTAGAAAAATAACGTACGACCTCATGCGGATATCCGAGCTTGACGAGAAACCTACACGTTACGCGCTGACTCTATTATGCGGTAATGATGCAAGGACTGCTGTATTTGAGTTGTGCTTTCGCCCCACTAAAAGATAAGGAGGTGTAGTTTTGACCAAAAAGAAAGAAACGGACGTGTCCGAGAACCCGTTGTATCACGATACTTGGACGCTTCTCCGTAAATATCGCGACGTCGTATGGAGCTTGGAGCTTTCGGTACAAAGAGTAAGACGGCAATTTCAGATTGAATTCGGTAGCAGTATTGAGGATTTCTTAGAGTCTATATATATTGCAGGTCTGGACTTCGATAATACGGATATTGCTGAACAAGCCAAGAGCATTGAGCGTAGCCATAAAATGCTGAAGCTCGTGGAGCACTCGGTCAACCTGCTCCGTGAAAAGCATAAAAACGGGGAGGAGTATTATTGGATACTCTTTTACAGTTTTCTCTCGCCACAGCAGTATCGTAGTGTAGACGACATTATTGAGCAAATGCGAGCTCACGTTGAAGGCTTCGCTTACCGCAGTTATTATCGTAAAAGAAAGGAGGCGATTGATGCGCTTTCGTCTGTTCTTTGGGGCTATACTTCAAGGGATAGTATGGAGATTTTAGAGCATTTTTTTCCCAAAGAATAAATTGGCACACTTTTGGCACGAAATTGGCACGGTTTTGGCACGAAATCGGTATTGACGTGTAAATGTGGATATGTTATAATAAATATGCTCAAAACTTATATCTAAATATGCCGAAGGGCAATTAAAGCACCATTTTTACGATGGTGCTTTTTTGTTGCCCCGAACCACCACAGCGCCCATAAAGTTATGAAAATTTTTGCAAAGGAGGTATTTTATTTGAAGAAACTAATCAAAAAAGGAACGAAGAAAGAAAGTAAGTCAATCGATTACGGCAGAATTCTCTATATTGGGTTTTTGTGTTCGGTAATGCTCGTGTGCTTTTCGGTACCCGTTTTTGCCGCTGATACGCCAACCATCTGGGAAAAGGCTACAGAGATTATGAAGGACGTATATAATCAGATCCTTCTTATCTCGACAATTGCCGCAGTTGTGACTGCTGCTGTTGCGCTGCTTCTGATGAACTTTTCGCGAAACGGGAAAACCGTAGATGAATCAAGAGCTTGGCTTATACGAATTGTCGTTACGTGGGCAATTTTAAATAGCCTTGGATTCATTATGGCATATGTCACCCCGTTCTTCACGGGAGGCAAGTGGAACGGATAGCCTAATATAATAAAAGAAAGGAAGTGGTAAATTATTGGGAATATTAGATGGTATCGTTGAATGGATCGCCACACAGGTGATGTATTTATTGGACTTAATAAGTTCATCGGTTTTGGGCTCACTTGGATGCAATATGAACACTTTTCTTCGATACTTTCCGGCTGCTGAAACAATGTATAATATATTCGTTGCCCTTGCAATCGGATTGATCTTATTAAATTGGGTTTGGCAGTTGTTTAAAAACTTTGGGTTAGGAATAGGAATAGAAGCTGAGGATCCTGTTAAGCTGAGTATTAAATCTGTGCTTTTTATATTTTTAGCATATTTTGCAAAAGATATTGTGGATATAGTTTTAAAAATTGGAGGCACGCCCTACTATTGGATTATGTCTGCTGACGTTGCACCACTGGATTTTTCATCATATTACTCGGCTATTCTTACAACGGCAGGCGTTATTTCAAACGGTGCCGCAACCATCATCGCGTTGATATTGACGCTCATTCTCGCTTGGAACTATATCAAACTGCTTTTTGAGGCTGCTCAAAGATATGTTCTGCTTGGCGTACTTGTATTTACTGCGCCTGTTGCTTTCTCTATGGGAGCAGCGCAGTCAACGAGTAATATTTTTAAAAGTTGGTGCAGAATGCTTGGCGGTCAGGTTTTCCTGCTTCTTATGAATGCATGGTGCCTCAGACTCTTTACCTCTATGGTAGGAGCTTTCCTTTCCAATCCACTATCGGTGTAAAGGAGTAAGGTCAAGATGAAAAGAAAAAACAAAATAATATTTATCATAGCCGTCACGCTGATCATGGTCTTTCTGTGCAGTGTGCCGGCTTTTGCAATCAGTGAAAGTGAGGTCCAGGGAGCAATTGATAAGTACGGAAAAGATGCTGTTACAGGCAATATATTTGTTTGGTTTTTATGTGCAATAGCATTTTTAAAGGTCAGTCAAAAAATAGACAGCTTTCTCGCAGGTCTTGGACTCAATGTAGGACATACGGGAGGCTCAATGCTTGCCGAAGCACTGATTGCGGCACGGGGAATTTTCGCCGCAAAGCAATTTGCAGGTGGTTCTAAAGGTGGCTCCGGTGGAGGCGAAGGCTCATCAGGCGGTGGTGGTTTTATGAGTGGAGGCTTAGTCGGAGCAGTAGGAAGAAGCTTTACGAAGGGTGGTGTCAAGAAAGCAACCGGTCAGTCTGATGGCGGTCTTGGTGGTAAAGTTTATACCTCTTCTGTAAGCAAAGGAGGAGGATTTGCAAATAGTGTAATTGGAAAGATCGCAACTGGAAATATATCTTCAGTAGGTACTATTTCAGGCGAAGGCTCAGGGGCAGCATTAATGTCGTATATGGGTTATACCGCAATGGGGAATAGTTCTACCAACGTTCCGAAATTCTCTAATGTGGAAATTGGAGGCGGTAGAATAATGGCTACAGAAATAACTGCGGAGCATCCCGATGGTATTGAGATCGGAATGTATCATACCGATAAATATGTAAAGCCCACGGGCGACTATACAACAATTACGACGGCAGACGGAACGAGCTGGTATAAGCAATACGCACAGGATACAGTGAAACGTACGCCATATACCGCACCTAACGGGCAGGTTGCATATAAAGAAGAAGTAGTAAAGGAGCTTCCCCCCATACCTAAAAGGAAGGATAAAATATAATGGCAGAAGACAAGCACCCGGTTTCTGAACCATTAAAGAAAACAGGACAAGCGGCAAGTGCAGCGGTTAATACTGCACGGACAACCGCAAAACTTGCAAAGAGCGCAACTAAACTCGGTAAAACCATTGCATCGACCGCTAAGGGCGCGGCGGCAGGCAGTTATTACGGAGCAATAGCAGCATTTGCGTGGGAGAACAGAGATCTGATAGTAAAAATCATTATTGTTGTTTCTGCGTTACTTTTGATACCTGTTCTGATTATATGTTTGTTACCAAGTGTAATCTTTGATGGATTGGAGCAACCTTATTCCGTAGATAATAAGGACGCCCTTATCCTCAATGACAGTACAGTGATAACAAACAACATTGATAAGATATATACCTCTCTCGGATCGATTATGAGCGAAGCCAAGGAGGATATAATATCAGAAATAGAAGACGATTTCAAAGATTCTGAAGCTACTCAAAAGGAGATCATAGACTCTCATCCAAGATTGACAGATCAAAACGTTATGTCCTTTGTTTCTCAGTATTCCGCATCCAAGAGCCAAGATTATCAAGGCGTATCCATTTCTAATATGGATCATATACTGAGCAACAACAAAGGAAAGCTGTATTCCTACACTACCTCATATGAGGATAGAAAAAGGACCGTTTACAAGGAATCCGTGAATGAAGAAACCGGAGAGAAAACAATAACTGAAACCGAGGTCACGGAAACCTGGGCAATCTATACCATCATCTATAACGGTGCGGAGTATTTCGCGGATCACATCTTTCATCTTACAGAAGACCAAAAACGGCTTGCCAAGGATTATGAAGCAAATCTCATTCTGTTTCTGAATGACGAAACTTTTAACTGAAAACGGCTGAGAAAGGAGGATTTATGAGCCAAAACGACAGCGAATTTGATACCTATTATATACCGCCGAATTTCATTGAAGGCGGTACAGTGATGGGAGGATTATTCAAGTTAAGAAACGTAATAGAAGCGGGCATTCTTGCATTTTTGGTAGGAATGCCTATTTTTATGCTGGAACTTGACATAAGTTCAAAGGCGGTGATCCTGTGCTTCACGGTTTTGCCGTTGGTACTGCTCGCCTTGATAGGTATATCGGGAGAAAGCCTATCGTCTTATACTATCGGTTGGTTTAAATTTTTAATCAACCGTCGTGTGGTTGGCAAGAAAGAGGATAGTAAGAAAGCAACTCCCGATAAACAAAATATTCAATAAATTTAAAAGGAGGAAAAAATATTGAATTATAAAACAAAATCAACTAACAAGATTAGAATTCTGATTCTTATATTAGTGTCAGCAATTGCATTAGGAATAATGATGGCACTCCCGTTAACCGCATCAGCAGCAACCAATCAGGCGGGAGAATACACCATATCAGGCACCTACGACATAGGAAACGGATCTGTTTCGGGATACAAAAGCAATTTTAAAATAAGAGTATCGACGCAGTATTTTAAAGATGATTCTTCAACGTCAACCTTATATAACGGTCATATATTTGATTGGTCATACTTCAAATTCTATATGAATGCGGAAGACATTCTACAACATGTAAGTTTTAAATTGACGCGTAATGGTTCAGTGTATATGAACAAAACACTTTCGGGTAATGGAGATGGGTACCTGTATCAGGGAACTCTTCCTGACGGAAATTACGTTTTAACATATGTTGGTCAGTATATGGAAAATGTTTTTTTGTTGAAAACTTATACCTTCACCTATACCTTTACAGTTGATACAACTGCACCAACGGTATCTTTGAAGGCGGGAACATCGGCGGTATCAAGCGGAAGCTATACCAATAAGGAGATTACCGCATCATACAGCGATGCTAATTACTACAGATTTTATTACCGTTCACCCAGCTCCTCGTCGTATTCATACACAATAGGCACGAGCAAGAGTGTTATCGCAACAAGTGCAAACAACGGTTGGTGGTATTTCTATGCGGTTGATGAAGCTTCCAACACGAGCGCTACCGCAAAGATATATTTGGATACTGTAGCCCCGGTTGGTAAGATCACAAACTCAAGCGGAACTACTATTGCAAGCGGTGGGTACACCAACAAGCCCGTTAAGTACACGGCAACCGACACAGGCGGTGTCTCGTATTATCAGGTAAAGAATCCCGGATCGTCCTCGTGGAGCTCTTACGCTGCAGGAACTGCACTTTCTTCAGCTACCGGATGGTATACCTTCAGAGCAGTCGATAAGGCGGGAAATGTCTCGGGAGAAAGTAAGGTGTATTACGATCCTACTGTGCCTACAGGACAGTTATACAGCGGCGTAAGTAAAGTGGATTCAGGCAAATACAGTAAATCAAGTTCAATAAAATATGAAGGTCTGGACGGTCAGTCGGGTATATCAAAGTGTTACGTTCTTTTACCCGGCGCCAGCACATATACCGAATATACTGCTTTGACGCAGCTTAAAGATGAAGGAGTATATAAGTTTTATTGCCTCGATTTGGCAGGAAATAAGTCGGCTGTATCAACGATAACGCTCGACAGAACAGACGCGGTCGGCAAGCTTTATGCGGGTAGCTATTTGGTAACTGAAAGCGGCACTTACACAAACGCTGCATACGTTAAATTTGTAGCCACGGACAGTCTTTCGGGTGTCGGATACTGCTTTGCAAAGCTTCCCGGTGAAACATATTTTAACGATTATGAATCGGGAAAACAATTGAAAGGAGAAGGAGAGTATTCCTTCTATTGTGCCGATAACTGCAAAAATAGAACCTCAACTGTAACGATAACCATAGATAGAACAGTCCCTTACGGTCAGCTTTACAGCGGAGAGAACAAGATAGAGTCAGGCAAATCTACCAATGCTGAGTATATCAAGTTTATTGGATGGGATAACTGTGAGGTTAAGGCTATATACGTATTGAAGCCCGGTGCAACAAGCTACGTTGCGTATTACAGTAATACAAAGCTAACTGAAGCAGGAGAATACAAATTCTATGTAAAGGATATGGCTTCCAATGTCTCAGAGACGTATACCATTACTCTGGACAGAGAGATACCCTCAGCGCAGCTCTACGTTGACGGCGAGCCCATCGGCAGCGGTTCATATACCAACGGCACATATATTTCCTTCGAGTGTGACGAAACCTGTTACGTTAAGATGCCCGGCAGCGATACCTTTGTAAGCTACGTGTCGGGAATCGAGTTCAGCAAGCCCGGAAAATACGTTTTCAAGGGTGTATCTGATGCGGGCAACTCTACCGGAGAATATACGGTTGTTATTGACCAAGTAATAAAGCAGGCAAATATCTTGGGAGTAACAAACGGTTATGCTACGGGAGATGTAACGATCTCTTGGACAGATGGAGATCCTATCACTACGGCTCCCATAGTTTCGGTTACCGTAAACGGAAAAGCTGTTACTAACGGCACCAAGATCTACACCATTGAAGGCGGAAAATATCTTGTCAAGGTAGTGGATGCGGCAGGTAACGAGTGGGAGAGCGAGTTTGTTTCCACCAAGAAGAACGTTTTCACTCAGACTCTTGTAAAGGAATACTTTGAGGTTCACGACATTAACGGCGACCTCTTTGCGTTCACCACATACGATAAAGCCCTTGAGTTTGCCACGGCGAGAGAGAAGTCTAAGGTTAGGACTGCTGAGTGGAATAATTCTGCTTGGGATACCGGTGTTCCTATGGATAGTATTGATGCGGTAAATGCTCGGAACGGACTTTATCACGTTTATTACAAATCCGACAATCACGAGGAGCTGGTAGCATACTTTACTGCTGAGCGTCTTAATGAGGTAATTGCAAAGTATGCTAAGGAAGGTATAAATTCCTACTATTATTGGGAGAAAGCTCCCGCAACCGCAGGTCCCGACGAAAACCTTTACAGCTATTCCGCAGACCGTAATATCCTCGCAAGTGAAGTATTGCTCGGTGAGAATATTGGTGTAACCGTTGATGGCGAAAGCTTTATTGGCACTGTTTACAACACAGAAGGTAAGCACGTAATGGTAATCAGCGACTCCTACGGCAATACCAACGAATACAATTTGACTGTTATTCGCACTCTTCCCGATCTCCACTATGCTATTGGCGACGGAGAAGCAGTAAAGGTTGACCTTGGACGCACCTATTATTTCAAGGACGAAATCACAATTTCCATAACGGACAAGCTTGATGAAATGGCTATGTTCAATGTTTATGAAGAAGACGGAGATCTTGTCGGCAGTTATAGTCTTGGAGAAACCTGCACACTTAGCGGAAGCGGTTCCTATACCGCGGTATCAGTCAACCATTCGGGTGAGTCTGAGAAATTCAAGATAGTTATTTCCCGTAATGCACCATCCGCAGAGTTTGAGGCAGACGCAGAAGCAAAGAGATTGGTAATTACCGTAATTGAGAGTATTGACAAAGAATCTCACCTCCAGAGCTTCGATTTATATAAGTCGGTTGATGGCGGCGAGACATGGGAGTTGCTCCAGACAGACGATTACGGTACTGCAATCGAGCTTAATACTCTTACCTACAAATTCAGAACCTCGGGAATGTATAAGGTGGTAATCACCGACGAATTCCGCACAGGTATGGATTCTATCGCGGTACAGACAGCGTATTCTCAGCCCGATCCCACGGGAACACTTGAGGGCGTAGAGAATAACGGATACACAAACAAGGCAGTCACCTTCACCTGGAAGGATGAAGCTATGGTTACAGTTCTGCGCGACGGTATTGAACTCGAATACAATTCGGGCAAAAAGCTTACCAACGACGGCAATTATACCCTTATTCTTGAAAACTACGACGGATACAAATATACTTACGAATTTATTATCGATACAGTAAGTCCTCAACTCATAATTGAGGGACACAAGGCAGATATTCCCGTGAATACCCCCGTTAAGGTCGATATAGTGGATTCTGATATTACAGCGGTGCTCTTTAAGAATGGAGTTGAGGTTGGTGAATATATTTCCGGCACTCCCGTTATCGAAGAGGGAAAATACAAGGTCGTAGCAACCGATCAGGCACAGAACGTCAGCGAGATCGAGTTTGAGATCGACACCTCGGTTGATTTCGATATCAATATTTACGACGGGGGACTTTCTAACGGTGTTCTTATTGAACTCTACGAGCAGGTAGAGGTATATATGACCATCAACGGAAAGGTATACTCCTACGACGAGGACATCCTATATAACTCTCCCGGAAAATACACATTGAAGATAACCGACGCGCTCATGAATACCGTAGAAATGACTTTTACAATAGTTCCCGAAGTATCAACGGGCTTCAGTCACAATTTCGATGATACCGTAGGCTTTGAAAAGGTTCTTGTAAACGGGGAAGAGATCCGCTTGAATTACGGAAACCTTGAGCTTATAGAGGATGGCACCTACGAGGTCGGAGTAGTAGTTGACGGTAAGACCTACACCTTTACAACAACTGTCGACCGTACGGTAGATTATGCTATCAACGTTCATAACAAGGGCTTTGCTAACAGTGCTACTCTTGTTGCAGGAGAAGACGTCAGTGTTGAGGCTACCAGAAGCGGTGAAGCTATTAAGTATAAGGTAGGTGACAAGCTCGATATCCCAGGTGAGTACACTTTGAAGATTACTGACTCCCTTGGCAATGAGGATGAGATAAGCTTTACCATTATAGAGCCCGTATACGTCATATTCGAGCAAGAGATCGACAAGATTCCCGGATTTGAAAAGGTTACAGTAGATGAAAAGGAAATAACTCTCGATAAGGGAACATTACTCTTGGATAAAGATGGCTCATATATAGTTGATATCTTTGCGAACGGTAAATCCTATGTGTTCACTGCGAACATCGATTCTGCAGTCGATTGCACCATTAATGTACACGATAAGGGCTTCGCCAATTCTGTTAGCATTACGGCTTCTGAGGATGTGATCGTTTCTGTAACAAAGAACGGAGAGCCTATGGAATACGAGCTTGATACACCTATCACCGAGCCAGCCTTCTATACGGTTAAGCTCACGGATGCACTTGGTAACACCAAAGAGCTCAGCTTCACTATCATTGAAAACCATTACGTCAGATTTGAGCAGGAGCTTGATAATATCCCCGGATTTGAGGGTGTTAAGGTGAACGGAAATGACTTTACGCTCGACAAGGGCACTTTGGTTCTTACCGATAGTGGTGAATACATTGTGGACGTTACCGCAAATGGCAGGACCTACAGTTTTACCGTAAACGTAGATTCTTCCGTTGACTATACCATTGACGTTCATGATAAAGGCTTGGCGAATACGGTCACGTTGAATTCGGCCGAAGAGCTAACTGTTACCGTCACCAAGGATGGGGAAGAGATTGAATATGAACTCGGCGCTACCATTACCGAAACCGGAGCATATACCATTAAAATGGTGGATATGTACGGCAACACCAAGGAGCTGAGCTTTACGATCATTGAGAGCCTTTACGCAAGCTTTGAGCAGGAGATCGACGAAATGCCCGGATTTGAAAAGGTACTCGTAAACGGAGAGGAAGTAATCCTTGAGAAGGGAACTCTTTCACTTAGCGAAAGCGGTACCTATGAGATAACCATAGTTGCAAAAGGCAATGAGCAGAAGTTCTCCGTAGTCGTAGACTCTACCGTACCCGTTGTCACCGTTGACGGTGTGGAGAATGGTGGAACTACTAAGGGTGCGGTAACGTTGACCGATCTCAGCTCCGATGCAACTATGAAGGTATATCTTGAAGATGAACTCATTGAATACAACCTCGGCGACGAGCTTACCGATGTAGGTGTTTACAGAATCGTTCTGGAGGATGCCGTAGGCAATGTTAACGAATATAGCTTCGAGATCCTTTGGAAAATTCCCACTGTGGCAATCATTTTCATCGTGATCGCTGTTCTTGGCGTTGTAGGTATGGTTGTTTGGCTCGTTATCGCCAAGAAGCGTAAGGACGAATACTACAACTGATACGCGAGGTGAGAAATGTCTAAAAACAAAGCTGTATCGGGCAGAGTCGCACAGGAGTCGAGATACTTGAATCCCGTTGCGGAATATCTACCCATTTACAAGATCGAAAACGGCATTATCTATACGAAGGACTACCGCTACGTAAAAATCGTAGAGGTAAACCCTATAAACTTTATGCTCCGCTCATCCCGCGAGCAGCGGAGCATCATCTACTCATTCATCGGATTTCTGAAGATCAGTCCCGTAAAGGTACATTTCAAGGTGCTTACCAAATGTGCAGACATTAACCGCCACGTCGAAATGATACGGCGGGAAATGGATGCCGAAACGGACGAAAACTGCCGTATGCTACAAGAGGACTATCTTGACCTGCTCCGGCGGCTCGGATCAAGAGAAGCAACCACAAGACGCTTCTTTATTGCCTTTGAATATGAATCGGAGAGGGCGCGGCGTGGAAATGAGGAGGCACAGGCTATCTCCTTTCTCCACACCGCGGCTCGCACAGCGCAAAACTTCTTAAAGCAGTGCGGTAACGACGTTCTGATACCCGAGAATGAGGATGAGTTTTTGGCGGAAGTCCTTTACAGTGTACTTTGCCGACAGACAAGCAACATCGTTCCATTACAAAAGCGTATTCCGCAAGTCATAGCCGAATACGCAGCTGCAGGCAAGGATATCAGCGATATACCTTGCTCGGAGTTTTTCGCTCCCAAGACCTTGGACTTCACGAAAGGTCGTTACGTTTGTGTGGACGGGCTGTATCAGTCCTATCTGCTCATTCCATCACATGGATACAAGGCAGAGGTTCCTGCCGGGTGGCTTAGTCTTCTCGTCAATGCTGGTGACGGAATCGACGTGGATCTGTTTCTCACCAAGCAACCGAAGGACAGAATGGTACAAAAGCTCGGTCAGCAGCTACGTATCAATCATTCAAAAATCAAGGATGCCAGCGACACTAATACCGATTATGATAGCCTTGACGATGCCATCAAAAGCGGCTACTTTCTCAAACGCGGAATTGCTGAAAATGAAGATTTCTACTATATGAATACCCTTATCACCATCACAGCATATAGCCCCGCCGAGCTTGATTACAGAGAAAGGGAAATGCGAAAGCTTTTGCTCTCACACGACATTGGATGTGTGGCTTGCACCTTTCGTGAGGAGCAGGCATTTCTATCCGCCTTGCCTCTCGCAAGGTTGGAAAAGCACCTGTTTGAGCGTTCAAAAAGAAACGTACTGACCAGAGGGGCGGCGAGCTGTTATCCCTTCGTCAGCTTTGAAATGTGCGACGACAACGGTATTTTGCTGGGTGTCAATCGTTTCAACAACTCTCTTGCCATCGTAGATATCTTCAATTCACAGGTATATAAGAACGCCAACATTTCCATTCTCGGAACGTCGGGCGCCGGCAAGACATTTTTGATGCAGCTTATGGCGCTTCGCATGAGGCGTAAGGGTATTCAGGTATTTATTGTTGCTCCCCTTAAAGGACACGAATTTTACCGCGCCTGCAAGAACATTGGCGGTGAGTTCATACAGATCTCTCCCGCTTCGCAGAACTGCATCAACATTATGGAGATACGAAAAGCGGACAAATCCGCAGATGAGCTGATCGACGGTGCTGTGACCGAGAAATCCGCCCTTTCCTCCAAGATACAACGACTGCACATCTTCTTCAGCTTGCTCATCCCCGATATGACACATGAGGAAAGGCAGTTGCTTGATGAAGCACTCATAAAGACCTATGAGGAAAAAGGTATCACCCACGATAATGACTCGCTGAACGATCCCGACAATCCCGACCGATACCGACCGATGCCTGTTCTCGGTGATCTGCACGCAATCTTGAAACAAGATGCGCAAACACGGCGTATGGCGAATATCCTGAACCGCCTTGTAAACGGCTCTGCAAGCACCTTCTCACAGCAAACGAATGTCAACCTGGATAACAAGTACACTGTGCTTGATATATCCGAGCTGAGCGGCGATCTGCTACCTCTTGGTATGTTCGTAGCCCTTGACTACGTTTGGGATAAGGCAAAGGAGAACCGCACTGTTGAGAAGGCAATCTTCATTGACGAGTGCTGGCAGCTTATAGGCGGTACGGGCAATCGACTTGCAGCCGAGTTTGTGCTTGAGATATTCAAAATCATTCGCGGTTACGGCGGTTCAGCCGTTTGCGCTACGCAGGATCTCAATGATTTCTTTGCTCTTGACGACGGAAAATACGGCAAAGGAATCATCAATAACTGCAAAACAAAAATTATTTTGAATTTAGAGGACGAAGAGGCGCAGAGAGTGCAGGGTATCCTCCGTCTTTCAGAAGTAGAGGTGATGGAGATCACGCATTTTGAAAGAGGAAACGGGCTGATCAGCACAAACAACAATAATATTTCGGTCGAATTCAAATGCAGTGCTCTTGAAAAGACGCTCATCACTACTGACCGCCGCGAGCTTCGAGATATCTTGGAAGAAAAAGCGGCAAAACAAAATTAAAAAAAAGGAGAATTTTATGGCAACAAAAACAAGAGAACAACTTTACAGACAGGAAGCAGAATCTTTACTTCGCGACATCAGTACTTATCGTAGCATCAGAAGGGAACAGTGGAAACGTCTCTATCCCGAGAAGGAAGAAAAGATAGAGCGTATTTTAGGCTACCTTGTTAGTCAAGGACGGATTATTTACCGTGGCGACAAGGACACCTACTATCATAATCCGGATATAGAAGACGATCCCGAAATGATGGCAGCCCTTTGGGTGCTTGCGGATTTTGGAGATAAATGTGAGTTTCACTGTACCGATGCATATCCGTCGAAGATCGTATTCTTCGCTGAAGGTGAAACCTATGAAATTATTTACGTTCCGATAGGTAGGGAGGCAATGATCGTTCACGCGATAAATCTGCGTCACGACGATGACTGCGGAAAGAAAATACTCATTGTCGAGGATGTTACGCAGATCGAGAGAATCGAGCTTGAAAACACGGTATTTTGCACCGTTGATGTAAGTACCGGCGCGGTACAGTATTACATGAAAGAATGAGAAAGGAGGAAATTTGGACAGACAAATCATAAATAAAAGAATGACGGGAATTCAGTCAGAGGTCGAAAAGCTTCAGAGGACGTTACGTGCTCTTGAGCATACGGATATCGCGGAGTATCCCGAAAACTACGAGCTATTATCTACCGATGCGGCTCTCCGTGGCGAACTTATTACTTGCCGATTGCGCCATCTGATATATGGTACGACCGGAGTAAAAAAGTCGGAATATCTCGCTTCGGCGGGAGTTGTACAGGGAATTGAAATTAAATGTGAGGACGGTATTTTAGAGATAACCCTACCGAGCTTGTTGCCAAAAAGAAAGCAACGGAAGAGCACGGAATTTCTTATTGACCCCCTATATTTTACCCTAAGTAGCTACGCTGACAATCATAAGCTCCCGAGCTTTGAGCAATGTGTCGTATGCTTTTCTCACGTATATGATAAGGAGTGTTCGTTACACCGTATAAGGGACTACGATAATCTTGAGCTTAAGCAGATTTTGGACATTGTAAGTACCTTTGTAATGATGGACGACACGGGACTGCTGTGTGACGCTTACAACACTACGGAGCTTGGAGAAAACGACTGCACTCGTATTACTGTGATGGAAAAAGAGCGCTTTACAGAGTGGCTAAATAGGCGAAAAAACAGCATTAAAGCAATATCGGATTTTTAGCTGTTTTTGAAAAAAATCCCCCGATATCCTCAAAACGCTGACATATATGTAGAATTTAAGCGTTTTGTGAAAAAAGGGAATATTTATTACCCGAGTAGAAACGATATTAGGTAAAAATTCAATCAACAAGGAGGTGATACTCATTTCACGCAAAATAACACTCCCAAGCAAACAAAATCAGGCGTATGAGTTGCTTGAACTTGCCGCTATATTTGGTGAGTTCCCGATAGATCTGCTTACGCGCCTATCAGGTGGTGCCAGCTACAAGGCAAAAATCGTTACTACCCTAAAACGGCAAGGACTGCTGAAGACATATTACAAGGACGGACGGCGAGGACTACGCCCTACAACCACTGCAAAGAAGCTTCTTCTTGCCGACAATCCCGATCGTTTTTCGTTCTATATGGATGAAAAATCCGATACCAATCACATAAGGAGCGAGCCACACCGCCGCGACCGTCTATATCGAGTTGCAGAGGCAAGTCTTACGATGAAAAATGCAGGTGTTTCGATCTTTTGTGATGAACGCCCCCGGTTAGCTGTTCCAAGCAATCTTTCGATAACCGGTCCCGCGTTTTATCCGTCACGAGAGATAAAAGATCTCGGTCTTGTATTTAATAAAGTCAATGGTACCCGTTCTGTTGGGCTTTTGTTAACCGAACAAGAGATCTTTGTTACCTACAATTTCGGCAACTCGTTCATAAGGACATGGGCATATAAAACAGAAATGCGAACAAAGGTGCTCATTGAGAACGAATTCTGCCGTAAGCCTCAGTCCTCTCAGTACTCGGTCAAGAACATAAAAGGGCTTATTCTCGGCAACACGATGGAGCTTGCCTATGACGTTCTTGCTAATACCACAAAGCAGTATTTTCTTCTTGACGACAATTACGAAAACTTTTATTTTGTAACCAATGATGAGAGGGGAGAGATGCTGTTGAAGCTTTTATGCCGCCCCGATCTATGTGCAGCACTTGATAAGCTTTTAGGTGACGATCTATGTCCTGCGGATAGCGGTTCGTTGATCGAAAACGATGCAATGACCGAGGACGGAAATCCCGTGCTTTTTGCATATAAATGCGACCTCAGACGGATACGAAAATTCGATACTGCCCTTGCAACACAGAAGAGGCGAGGAATTATCTACTGCTTTGATTATCAAGCGGAAGTCTTGAGTCGCTATTGCAGTGACGCGGTGGAGTTTCAAACACTCGATTATGAAAAAACAGAAAGGAGGTTTTTCAGTTAGACAAGAAAAAAACAATCAAAATTATAGCAGTCCTCGTGCCCCTCCTTTTTGCTCTACTTTACGGTGGGGGCTATGTAGCACAGCTTATTCGCAACTACAGTGAGTGGCAAAATGCGGGCGGTACAATGGGGGACGGAAGTTCCCCCGCTATACCGAGCTTTGCAATCGATGAGTGCTTCAAAACTATGTTCACCTTTCCATACGGACTCATAGGTATAGCAATCTGCATTGGTATTCTCGCTCTGCTTATCTTTATGGTAATGAAGATGGGCTACGGCGATAAAGGAGAGTACGACCGTTCAAGAAATATTATTTACTCCACCAAGGGTACATACGGCACAGCGGGCTTTATGCCAAAGAAAGAATTAACAGAGGTGCTTGACTTAGTGGGCGACGTAAAGAAGCACGGCGGAACCATTCTCGGTAAGCTGGACGGTAAAGCGGTCTGTGTTCCAAGGGAAACACGTTTAAATGCCAACATTGCTGTATACGGTGCAAGCGGCTCTATGAAAACCAGAGCGTTTTGCATAAACAGAATACTGCAAAGCGCAGCCCGAGGAGAGTCGCTTGTTATAACGGATCCAAAATCCGAGCTATATGAAAAAACAAGCGAATATCTAAGGTCTCAAGGATACGAGGTCAAGGTGTTCAATCTCGTAACTCCAGAAGCGTCGGACTCTTGGAACTGTCTTGGTGAGATTGAGGGAGAGGAGCTGATGGCACAGCTTTTCTGCGACGTTATTATTAAGAATACAGGTTCAGAGCGCGGTGATCACTTCTGGGATAGTGCCGAAATGAATTTGCTTAAGGCTTTGGTGCTTTACGTTGAAAAGGGATACTCGTCACGTGATAAAAATATTGGAGAGGTATATAATCTTTTAACCCTAACGTCAGAAAACTCTGAAAAAAAGCTTGATGAAATGTTTATGAGCGTACCCGATAATCATGCAGCAAAAGCACCCTACGCTATATTCAAGCAAGCATCTGAAACAGTGCGCAGCGGAGTTATCATAGGACTTGGATCCAGATTGCAGGTCTTCCAAAATCAGCAGATACGAAACATCACTGCTTACGATGAAATTGACTTGGAACTCCCCGGAAAGAAGCCTTGTGCCTACTTCTGCATAACGAGCGATCAGGACAGTACCTTTGATTTTCTTTCCTCGCTGTTCCTATCATTCGTATTTATCAAGCTTGTACGGTATGCGGACAAGCATTGTCCCGATGGCAAGCTTCCTGTACCCGTTCACGTGCTTGGAGAGGAGCTGACCGCCTGTGGTGTTATCCCCGATCTTTCCCGCAAGATATCGGTTATTCGTTCCCGAAACATATCTATGTCCTGCGTGTTTCAGAACCTTGCTGGACTTCAAAACCGTTATCCGTATAACCAATGGCAAGAGATCCTTGGCAACTCGGATATACAATTATTCCTCGGCTGCGTTGATGAGCTGACAGCAAAATACATCAGTGACCGTTCAGGAGAGGTATCCATCAACGTAACCAGCAAAGCAAAACAGCTCGGGACTTGGAGGGTTAGTGACTATACCCCGGAGTACCGAGAGACTAGCGGAGTGGGCAAACGAAAATTGCTCACTATGGATGAGGTGCTGCGATTGCCGATAAACAGAGCACTCGTTATTATCCGAGGGCGAAAGGTGTTGCAGGTGGATAAATTTGATTATACAAGCCACCCCGAAGCCGACAAGCTGATACCGTGTAAGGCATCAGCGCATGTACCCGAGTGGAGCAAGATTTCAATTACTACGGCAGAGGATGATACTCACAAAGAACCGAAATCCGAAAAACCGCCTGAAAAAACAGGCGTAGTAGAAACAAATAAGTATTCTATAATGTCAAGAAAAAGAAAAGGAGGATTATAACATGACAAAAAAGAAAACTGAAGACCTTGAGGTCGCTATGAATGTGACCGAAGCTAATGACGAAGAAAAGAAGGAGGTAATAAATGCGTCAGAAGAACATCACGAAGAAAAAACAATTGAGGAAGTACCCGCAACCGAACAGGAAGCAGTGGAGCCGACTCCCAAGAAAAAACGCACTTCTAAAAAGAATGCAGCGAAACCGGCAGTCGAAGTGCCCGAAGAACCCGATATTCAGGACATAACGGAAGAAAAGAATGTGCCCGAAAAGAGGACGAAAACAATTTCCAAAGAAGAAGCAATCTTGACGATCGATGCAGGCGCTGAGGTTCAGACAGAGGAGGATCTTGCGGAGATTGCTTGGCATGAGATTCACAATGCTTACCGAACTCGTAAGATCCTTACCGGAATGTTCGGTGGTATAGAGCAATTGGATGCGGGCAAAACGGTATGCGTTGTAGAATACAAGGGCTATCGCATTATAATTCCGTTCAAGGAAATGACGGCATCGTTTCCCAATAAGCTTTCAGGGGATGAATATGAAAACTACGTCATTCGCCAGCACAAGCTTCTCAATACAATGCTCGGTGCTGAAATTGATTTTGTAGTAAAGGGAATTGATGCTAAGACCAGAAACGTTGTTGCGAGCCGTCGTGACGCGATGCTTAAGAAGCGTATGACCTTTTATTTTGATACCGATAAGAACGGTGCTTACAAAATATATGACGGACGTATTGTTCAGGCGCGCGTCGTTGCCGTTGCTGAAAAGGCGATTCGCGTTGAAGCGTTCGGAGTAGAGTGTACGATCCTGGCGCGCGATCTTTCGTGGGATTGGGTTGGCGACGCTCACGAGCGTTTTTCTGTCGGCGACCACGTCCTTATACGTATTCTTTCGGTAAATAGAGATAACATAGAAACCCTTTCGATAAAAGCTGACGTTAAAAGCGCAACCGAAGCCAATATGCGACCTAAGCTCAGCACTTGCCGCGTTCAGAGCAAATACGCGGGAAGAGTAACCGACATAAGCAGGGGAGTAATATTTATTCGCCTTACGAACGGCATCAACGCCGTTGCTCATTCTTGTCTTGACCGACGAATGCCGGGAAAGAAGGATGACGTCAGCTTTGCGGTCACTCATATTGATGAGGAGCGCGGTGTTGCGGTAGGTATCATTACAAGAATCATTAAGCAAAACATTTAAAACACAATCGGAGCATTGTCATATTGGCAGTGCTCCGATTTTTTTACTTTAAGGCAAAGGAGGATTAAAAATTGCCTATTTTATTGTTTTTTGTAGGACTTTGGCTCGGGGGAATTATTGGAGTTGTTGCTATGTGTTTGTTCCAAATGTCAGGCAAATCCGCAGAAAATGAAAGCCCTGATCCGTCTTTAAAAAGTAGTGAAGGGGGGGATCTTGAATAAAAAATCGTATAATGATAGTGAAGGGAGAATTTCGCGCTCAAGGCAGGGACGACGTTCGCGAGCTATACAGATTTATGGGATTGACGCGAGGGAATTATCGGAATTCCATATACGTAGAGTGCGACGAAGGGTATATGATGATCGCAGATGCAGATGCAAGACCAGTATTATTCCCGGTGAGAAAATTTTATGAGCTGACGGGCGAGTATCCGCAAAAGGACGAAATGAGCGGAACGATAAGCAGACAAGCCTTTGAAAATATGTATCGTGGATGGCTGCTCTGGAATACCGATAAAACGGCGTGTCCCGTTTGCTCGATGTATGAAAACATTAAAACGGAGGTGTTATAACAACAAAATGAAAAAGAAGCAAAAGATCTACTGTCCATATTGCGGTGCTGAAGCGAAGCTTCGTCCCGCAAGCGTGGTCTACAAGGAAAACACGATAGACGAAACCGCATTACTGTTTGTTTGTGACCGTTATCCCAAATGCGATTCTTATGTTAACGCTCATAAAGAGAGTAAGCGACCTATGGGGACGCTTGCAAACAGCGAGCTTCGTAATAGAAGGATCCTCGCCCATAGAGCCTTGGCGAAAATTTGGGAAAACGGTGTTATGACCAAGGAGCAGGCATACAAATGGCTGCAAGATAGGTTTTGTCTCAATGACAGCCAAGCGCATATCGGAATGTTCAGTGAATATATGTGCGACCGGGTTATTGCCGCTTGCGACGAGGTCTGTAAAAAGATTAATACCGTTGCATAAGAAAAAAGAATGAAAAAACATAAAAGGAGAAAAAACTATGATGAAATTTTACACCGCAGTAGGAATTATGAAGCAGAAGAAAGGTGAAAAGGGAATGGCCTATCCCTGTGTGGAGATCGGTAAAAATGAGTACAACCTTGATATGCAGGAAATGGTGCTTTGGTCTGTGCTCAATTGGAGAATCTTATCCGCCGACGAGATCAAAGGTCTATATGAAAAAAAGATTAACGAGCTCGGGCTCGGATATCATAGGACTATGGAAGCGTGTCAGTATTATCTGATGCAGCGAGGACTTATCGCAGAAGGAACAGGTGAAACCGCGGCAGACGCTCTCTATGACCTGCTCTCCAACCTTTACGTTGTTCCCGTATCTGAGAATATCTTCCTCAGGGTGTTCTCATTTGTCAGACTCACCGCTAAGGGTATGCCCTTCAAGGTGACCAAGAGAATTTTGTTCCGTGATAAGCGGAGCGATGGAGAGAAGAAGGTTATGCGTATCGCGCATCAGGCAACCTTTTCTACCGCTGAGATCATCAAATGCGTTGAGTCAGATAAGACTCACTTTGCCAACGACGAGGAGATCCTTGACACCATCTATCACGACGAGCATCTTACCAGCGACAATATCGCGTACAATGTAAAGAGCTCTCCGGTCTGTCGTCCCGTGCTTACCGACGTTGCAAATCTCTATCTGCGTCAGCAGATCGTATTTGGAGGTGTGTGATAATGGATAAATGGACAAGCTTTCCCGCGCCTCTTAAACGAAAAGTTATATTGACCGCAGTAATTGGCAGCTGTTGCTTACTTATAGGTGTCACCTTTGCCGCATTTGCAAAGGATATTATGATGATGCTGTTAAGCCTTGCCATATGCGGACTGAGCTTTTATAACGCGTTTACTATGTATCGGGTTGCATCAAAAAAAGAATATGAGATAGTTGAGGGTACCTGCTCGGCTAACGTGCCCAGGCTTCTCACTAAGTTTCGCAAAGTAAAATTGATCGACGAGGAAGGAAACGAAACGGCATTCCTTTTAAGCAAGCAGTCAAAAATTACAGTTGGGGAACGATACCGCTTTTATTTTAAGAAAACAACGAGATTAACCCTTGGAAATGAATATTTTGATTCTGCTTTGTCTTCGGATTGCTTTCTTGGATATGAAAAGATCACTTGAAAACAATTATTTTTTTAAAACTACTATATGTAGTGGCTTAGGGACTTGACAAAATCAATATATTGTGGTATAATACAAGTGTAATTGATTTTTGTGCCCATCCGAAAGGATACCCGTGAGTTAAAACTCGCAATGCACACGTTGTTATTTTTGTATGCAAGTGCTGACTGGTCAGACTGCCCTTTTTACAGGGGAAGTCTATCCTGTCGGCACTTTTTTATATAGATAAAAAAGCCGACAGGCAGAAAGGAGAGAAATGGAGCATTTGCTTAGACGATCTTGTTATGAGAATAAAGATCGTCGCGACGCAATCTCAAAGTCACACAAGAATTGATTTGTGTAAGGAATTGAGATTGCAATGTCAAAGCTTCCGAGACGATGAATTCTCGGAACATGAAAAATCCGATAGATGGAGCTGTATAACGAGCTCTCAGTTTCGGAGAAATGTACCCGTGCCAGGAACGCTTGGCAACTAAAAGGAACTGCTAATGTTTTTCAAAGGAAAAAACGTTGGCGGTTCCTTTTTTGTTTTAAAGATCCAAAAAGAAAAACAAAAAAGAGAAAGGACGAAAAAATGAAAAAAAAGAAAACCTTATGGAGCGTAGTTAGCGTTCTTATTATCGTTCAGCTTGTACTTACAGTGTTTACCGGAGGATACGTATTGCTTGGTTTAAGCATATTGTCGCTTATTGCGTGGAGCATTTGGGCTTCCAAGGTGTATTTCATTCCTCGAATAAAGGAATGGATTAATAAGAAAGAAGCTCACAAGCTGAGAATTTACTACGAGGATGAAGAACGCAAATTGAAAAAAACTACAATGAATGATTGTAATTCTCATTCATTGCTTCTTCACGTCAATCACCGCATTACAAGCTATTTGCAGTCGGCATATCCCGGTTCTTCTTGGGAGTGGCGTGTAGAGGATCCTGAGGCACTCGTTTCAAACGGAGGAACGGGGCGCATTCAGGTGTTCGGTGTTACTGACTTCAGCCACGCCGATGTTACGATTAATAAGAAAGCCGAGATTACCTACGAGATGCTGAAGGTGGTTCCGATTGGTGAGGATTCGGCAGGGTCATCCGAGAAGGATGAAGCCACACCGGCTTCGCCGAAGAATCCGATCAATCCGCAGGTGTGGTATGAACAGAAAGGACGCATAGTCCTTGAAAACATCATTACCGATTTGAATTCCCGCGGTCACAGCAGTTTATCCATTACAGAGAGCGGCGACGTAATTATTACGCAAGACGAAAGAGCAATCAAAAAGGCAACCCTTGAAGCGATGCCCGATAAGATCTATTGGCACGGGCTTGCAAAGGTTTTTCAAAGCGAAGGTCTTGCAGCAAGTGTCACCGATGATGCCGTTGTTGTCTCGTGGTAGAGGAAAATGATACGGAAAGGAGTGATGTATTATGAAAGCGGGCCTTGCAATCGAAGAGTTGGCAGGCGAGATCATGCGTCAAAATGCTATCAAGGAGGATTATGTTGTAAACAGTCCAAGCCTCATAATGGAGAAATACAACTCTGACTTGTATCTGAGAGTGTTGGATAATGACGGAATCGACCGCCTTGAGCCGATGTCTATTGCTGATAATGCGCACAGACAGATCAGTGCCCGACTTGGCATTCCCATAAAGTATTACAACCGAATGCTTGAGGAGGGATGCGGACTTCTTACAGAGAACGTCAACTATTGGTTCAGGCAGAATCCCGAGCAACGTATGCTTCGTGTACTGGAGGGCAAGGTTCGAGCGTTTTTAAGTAACCGGTATCTTCGCATTGACAACCACGAGATTGTTTGTGCCGTAATGCCCGTGATCGGAGAGATCCCAAACGTGCAGTTCGTAAGCAACCAGATTACAGAAAATCACCTTTTTATGAAGGTCGTCAATCCGAATATGCAACGCGAGATAGCTCCCGGTAAAACGGTACAGGCAGGAATGGTGATTTGCAACAGCGAAACAGGACTTGGAACCTTTTATGTGTCACCAATGATCTATTGTCCCGAGCTTGAGTTCGGTATGATCACAGATATTGGAAAGGTCAAGCGTACACATTCGGGTCCTACCTACAGAACAAGCGAGCATTTCCAACTCCGTCCCGAAACCTTTCTTATGGCTGACGATAATGCGTTCCTTGAAAAGATACGCACGTCTGTCAGAGATGCGTTGGACGAAGATACCTTCGAACAGACGGTATCGGGAATGCAGGAGGCAATCGGCGCACACATCAACGAAGCCGACGTTCCGTACGTCGTCAACGTTGCAGCAAATGAATTTGGAATTACCGAGACCGAAGAACAGGGCATACTCGACAGGCTTATGGATAGCCAGGATATGACTCGCTTCGGACTTGCAAGTGCGGTAACAGGGCAGAGCATAGTGACTGAAAGCTATGAGCGCGCTACCGATCTTGAAGAGATCAGCTATAGAATGCTGACAATGCCTACTACACAGTGGGAAAGAATGAATCACATAGCAGCTTAATGCTGACTAACAACAAACTATTTTTTAAAATAAAAGGAGATTAAAATATTATGACTAACAACAACTACGAAAACGCAATGATAGAGAAGAGCTTTACTCTTCCCGATATGGTCGACGGTGATTTCACAAGCGAAGAGCTTGCAGATGATTACGAGGGCTTGCAGCTCAGTTTCCCGAGAATAAAAATTCCCGCAGGAGGAGCTTTGCAGTTTGAGATCCCGAGTGATAACCCCGATGACCCCGATTACGTTAAAACGATTGAGGGTGTAATTTTGTACTCTCATTCCACATGCGCGTATTGGCCCGAAGGATCGGAGTACGACGATAACGTAAGCCCGATTTGTTCGTCTCTCGACGGTAAGATGGGTATCGGTACTCCCGGAGGTGCGTGTGCCGTATGTCCTTTGAATCAGTACGGTACCGCAACGGATGGTAAGGGTAATCCTACTAAGGGTAAGGCGTGCAAAAACATGCGCCAGCTTTACATTTACCGTAGTGGCGACTATATGCCGATACAGCTTACGCTTCCTCCCACGAGCCTTACACCGTATTCTGATTTTGTGAATGCATGTTTTGTCTCTCGCCACCGTCCTTTGTATGCGGCAGTGGTACAGATAGGGCTCAAGAAAGTTGAAGGAGCGAACACATATAGCGTTGCAACCTTTAAGAAGGTGCATGACTTTGTAGGAGAAGATCTTGCAAAGGTAAAGTCATTTGCTCTGAATTTCCGTGAGCAGATCAAGAGCATCAACCAGATGCGCGCTACAGAAGCAATGAACCGTTCAGATTCGGAGCCGTTCTATGATGATCTCCCTTTCAACAGTGCTGACAACGGAACTCATTTCGAGATTTCCAGCAACGACACTATCGATGGAGACAAAGACGAGCTTCCTTTATAAGAAAACTGCTATGTAAATAAATCATAGCAAAAACAGTCAGGGATACCGCAACCTTTGGGGAACGGTATCCCTTTTTCTTGGAGGAAGAGCTATGGATTTAAAACCATTTACAAAAGAAGAACGGCAATTTGCTGAGGACAATCACGGTATTATATATACCTTTCTTAATGAAAAGCAACTATCCGAGGATGATTATTACGATGTAGTAGTATTTGGTTATTTGCGAGCTGTGCAAGAGTATTTTGATAATAACAGGATTTGCAAATACAAGTTTTCAACGCTTGCGTGGAAACGTATGCAGCATATTTTACTTGATTATTACAAATATTTATCAAGACCAAAGAGAAATGCTACTATTATTAGCCTTGACGAGCTTATCGATGGGGAGAAAGGTTTATGTTTTGCAAATGCGATTATCTATGACGATTTGCCGACAGAAATGAAAGAAGAAATGCTGATGCATGAATTGGCACGTCAGCTCCCGGAGAGGGAAATGAGAATTGTCAAAATGAAGGTTCAGGGCTGCAGGATGCACGAAATAGCTAAGGCGGAGCGTATGACTTTTCAAGAGATCAACCGCTTACTCGATAATATCTATCCTACAGTGCGAAAAATATTCTACGGATAAGAGATTGGAGGTTAAACAGAATGAAAAAAATAATTAGTATCAGCGGCAAGGTAGTATATCCGCTTCGAGAGGGAGCGAGAGCCATTATCGCATACGGAGGCGATTTTCTATATACGTCCCGTGTGGTTGAGATATTTGAGGTGAGCGACGACTTTGCTCATTTTGAAACGATGAACTCTATTTACAGGGTAGCTCTTGTACCGCATCCCGTTACAGCGGCTGTGCCGGAGGTTTACGCGAAATGCGCGTAGGAAGGAGCTATTATGCAATTATCACCTGAATTTATAGAAAGAGTAGAAAGCACTTGGCAATCAAGACGGTCGATGTATCTGGATTGGTGCCAGCTTCAAAGACTTTTAAAACATTGTCTTTCAAAAATAATCGAGAGGGATATCTGGCCGGCACCAGAAGGCACTAAGGACAGTTGGTTTATACCAACGATCGGCTATACGGAGGCGGAGATCATTCAAATTTTGAATGCGGCAAGAGCTAACAGGTGGGAGCGTAAATATCATATGATGCAGCTTGACAGAGAAAGAAGCCGCATATCCACCTCGCTAGCACTGAAGCTTATAGCACCGGAATTTCCATTTATTATTGAGAGAACCATCGTAGTAAACGGCGGTGTAATGTTCTTTGGACCGAAGCACTCTTACATCAAGGACTATAAAAAGGGAATTGATGAAGATAAGGAAAAGGACGTTGCAGTTAAGGTTACGCACGAGGGAGTTGAATACGAGTTCTGCTACGGAGCAGAAGCATATATTTTCCATACGGGAATAAATAATGATATACACGAGAAATACGGTATCAATGAGCTTTTAGAGTACGTTACACTCGTACACGATTGCTACGTTTCCGACAGCAACAGAACGCCTCTCGGTGCACTCGCTGACTATGTCGCAGCGCATTGGCGCAAGATCAAGAAAAAAGGAAGACACGAAATTCTCGATGAATTTTACAATCACGTATAGGAGGAAAAACAATGAGTTTGTTAGAAAAAATATCCGCCATAGAAATTAAAGCGGATACACGCATATCTGATGCAGACCGTGAATACTGCAAGGCACATCAAAAAGCGTATGAAGAAGCAAAAGCAACCCTTATAAAGCTTGAGACATTATGGGATGACTTTATAAAAAGTCAAGAGGAAACCTTAAATGAAAAAATATGCTCTCAATATGAGAAGCATAGATATACCGTAATTGATGGATTGTCCTCACATTCGCTAAGTACGAAAATCGCCGGACTTCCAGAGATATTCGTGGAATCTATCGTGAGCTATTTTAACAGTAAATATCACGTTTCCGTAAGTAGTCTGAAAATCAAAGGAGTGCTTATTCCCAAAGCTCCGAGCTATAATTGGGAAAAGAGCCGTATTGAGGAATATAACGATGCTATTCGTGCGCTTACTCTCAACTATGAGGACGTTGTAGAGCAAATATTTGTTCAGCTCGGCGGTCGTACCTTTGAGCAAAGAGCTTTAGACGAATTGAAGGAAAAGTGCCACGATTTTGCTTGGCGAACAAGCACAGGAAAAGCTGAATACGAGCTTCATAACGACACCATTCAGTTTGAATATGGATGTTCCTATGAATCTTGGTGTAGTCGTACTGTATGGAAGGTGAGAGATGGAATGAAAGACATACTTCGTAGCATTGCTCATTTTGAAACACAGCAGCTTGATTATCTTCCCAAGGACATTGCGTTTCTTGTGGGATACGATGACAAATGCTCTTCGACATATGATTTCGACTATGAAAAGGTCAAGAAAATCCGTATGTTCAAGAACCACCGTGTTGACATTAAGTTCTCCAGCAAGGAGCTTGCGCATCAGTTCGCCGAGAAGTATCTCGGGCTTGTCGCATAGGAGGTGATATGCAGTGAAGTATATTGCCCGTAACGAACATATTCCGCAGGATATAAGACGTAAGCTGAATGATAAGATCATATATCTCATAGATTCGGGGAAGGCTGAAACCGCTGGAATAACGCAAGAAGATATATATAATGCCTACACGGGTGACGGCGGTTTACATGGGCTGAAGCGTTCAGATTACGACAGCTATTCGGAATACAGTGATGCCAAGAAGGAAATCGAAAACGGACAATTCTTCACACCACCGAGCATATGTCAAATAGTAGCAATGTGTCTCAGTGTAGGAAAAGGCGATCTTATCGCAGACTTAACCTGCGGTATGGGCAATTTTTTCAATTTTATGCCTACGGAAAACAATCTGTACGGCTGTGAGATTGATAACAAAGCCTATAAGGTTGCCCGTTACCTATATCCTGATGCCAATATTGAGAATGGGGATATCCGACTGTATCAGCCGGGTATCCTTTTTGACTATGTGCTTGGCAATCCACCCTTTAATTTGAAATGGTGGATCGAGGGTAATGAAGAGGTATTGTCCCAGCTCTATTACTGCATCAAGGCTCACGAGCTACTCAAGCCCTGCGGCATTATGGCAATCGTTGTGCCCAAGTCCTTTCTTGCAGACGATTTTACGGACGGCACTATGATAAAAGAAATGAGTTCGAGATTCCGTTTTCTCGGTCAGTTTGACCTGCCTATTGATGCATTCGCGCCGATGGGTGTTGAGACGTTCCCGACCAAGCTTCAGTTTTGGCAGAAAAGAAGAAATGCTGAGGATACGGAGCTTCCGTACTATACCGCTTGTTCCTTTACACGTCCAAGAAATCTTACGGAGAATCTTGCAAGGGCGAAGAAGGAGCTTTCCGAGAGTCGAATGGAACTGCTTAAGGCAACGGCTCACAACAAGGAGACGTCTGCGAATTTTGCATATCAAGTAGATAAGATGCTGTATCAGATACAGATCCACCCGCGTTTATCTTCCGAGCATTCTCGATGCTGTACTTACGTTCACCGCTTTTATACGGAACGGCAGCCCGACAGTATGCCTTATGAGGAGTGGTGCAGAAAAAGGATCACGGAGGAAAAGGTAATTGCCTATCTCAAGAAGGTGCTCAAAAAGCAGAATGAGAAGCCGCCCGAGGATAGGATCGCTCTTGTCAAGCGAGATTACGGAATCGTCTATAAAGGCTATTCTTATGCTTCTAACAGGCAGTTGAGTGAGCAGATGAAAACACCCGTGCCAATGTATTTGTTGGCTTCTACGGATGGAAATTATGACTTTGCGCGCTATGACAAGCTGATACGTCGTAAACAGCGGGAGTATATGATACAGAGCCAACAGTTTGAGGATATGGAGCTTGATGAAAGGATAGCTCACGCTCTCGACGAGTTTGCAATATGGGATTCGGAGAACGAGGAGCATATACGCTTGAACCCTATGCAGAAGCGGGATATCAATTTGATGCTTCAGAAACGATACGGATTGCTTCAATGGGAGCAGGGCTGCGGTAAAACGCTTGCAGGTATTGCTGTTGGACTCTACCGTATGGAACGACAGAACGTGCATCATACGTGGATCATATCCTCGGCAATCTCTATCCGTAACAACTGGGATATTGTCCTCAAGAACTATGGATTGCCTTACGTATTCGTTGAAGAGCTTTCGGACATCGCCAAGATCAAAAGAGGTGACTTCGTTATTATAACGTTGAATGCCGTCCGTAAGTACCAAAAGCAGATCAAGCGGTGGGTACGTATTCATAACGAGAACATACAGCTCGTTTTTGATGAAAGCGACGAGATCTCAAACGCATCGGGGGCGACGACCAAGGCATGCCTTGATTGTTTCCGTAGGTGCAAATACAAGCTTCTGGAAACAGGAACGAGTACGCGAAACAATATCTCCGAGTTTGCGCCGCAGCTTGAATTGTTGTATAATAACTCATACAATATGCTGTCCTGGTGTGATAGAATATATAAGAGGGATAAGGAGAGCGGAGAGCTTTATTCCGAGGAAAACGATTACTTTGGTATGCCTATCCCCGCATACAAGCGCGGGTATTCCTTGTTTTCCGCTTCTCACCTACCTGAAAAGATTACTGTTTTCGGTGTAGGACAAAGGACTCAGGATATCTACAATGCTGACGTTCTCAGTGAGATCCTTGGTAAGACGGTTATTACCCGAACCTTTGAGGAAATCACGGGTAAGGACATACGCCGTATTCACCAAGTACCCGTTAATTTTAGCGAGCCGGAAAGGGAGGTCTATCAGCAGGCAATCGAGCGGTTTTACGAGATGCGGTGGAACTATTTTCAGTCCACAGGCAATTCTCGTAAGGATTCGATGGCTGCGATTATGCAACAGATCATTACCTTGCTTCGTATCAGCGCGGCACCGAGTTCTATGAGCGAATACGTAGGCGACATTCCCGTGAAGATTCAAAAGGTTCTCTCAATGATAGAGGAATGGGACAATGAGATCGTGGCTATCGGTGTGCGACATATTCCTGTGCTTGATGAATACCGCAAGGCAATCGAGGAAGCGTTTCCAGACAGACCTCTGTTTGTTATAACGGGAGGCAATACCAGTTTTGCCAAGCGCAGAGCATTGCGTAAGACTCTCAAGGAGAGCGGAAACGGAATACTGCTTTGCACACAGCAGAGCTTGCCGAGCAGCGTCAACTTCGAGTACGTCAACAAGATCATCATACCGGAGCTTCACTACAACAACTCCCGTATGAGCCAATTCTATATGCGTTTTATTCGCTATACCTCTACCGAGTGGAAGGACATTTATTTCGTCACCTACGCGGGAAGTATCGAGTCGAACTTGATGCAGATGGTAATGGCAAAGGAAAAGCTCAATCTCTTTATGAAGGGACAAGATGCAGATCTTGACGAGATCTACGACAAGTTTGGCGTTGACTACGACCTGCTATCTCTCCTGATGCGAAGAGAAACGGACAGCGAAGGAAAGCTCCATATACGTTGGGGAGAGCAGAACATTGCTTAAAAAATTAAAAATTTACAAATGATATTTGTATAATACTATTTACAAAAGCAAAAACTTATGATATAATGTTATCAATCAATAATTTGTCAAACAACAATTTGATAATGTGAAAGGAGTGTAAATTATGTTTATAGGACGAAATGAAGAGCTGAATGAGCTCAGTGGACGATATGTTTCAGATAGATTTGAAATGGGTATTGTATATGGTTCTCGTCGTATTGGCAAAACCACACTTTTGAAAGAGTTTATCAAGGATAAGCCTTCGTTTTACTTTCAAGCAAAGGAATCAAATGAGCTTGACAACCGTACAGCATTTTCCAATGCGGTTAACAAACTTCTTGAAATCCCATATTCTTTCGTTTATCCCACATATACTGACGGATTCGATGCTTTGATTAAATATGCTGATAACAAACCTTTTGTATTGGTTATTGATGAAATAGCCTTTATAGCACAATCCGATAAAGGTTTTCTTTCAGAATTGCAGAAGAATATAGATCACAGTTTCAAGGATACGAGAATCAAGCTGATAATATCTGGTAGTATCATTTCCTTTATGAAGGATATTATCAAGAATAAGAGAGGGCCTCTGTTCCAAAGAAGTACGTTTCAAATGCATATCAAAAAGCTGATTTATAGTGAAGCACTTGCATTTTTAGATGGACTTTCTTCTGAAGACAAGATCAAGTATCTCTCTATTTTTGGTGAGCATCCTTACTATCTTGAGATGATAGACAAGTCGAAATCCTTTGATGAAAATATAAATCATCTGCTATTCAGCCGTTTTGGTTCACTGGTTGATGCGCCCGATAAGGTGTTGCCGACTGCTTCGAAAGATCAAAACACTTATAATACCATTCTCAAGGCAATTGCTCATCGGAGGCGGACGAACAAGGAGATTGCCGAATATATAGGCAAGGATCCAAATTACGTTGCCGTATATCTGCCCAAGCTTGTAGACAATGAGATTATCGAAAAAAGAGAGTCATTCAATAGAAATCAGAAAATGAACTACTATGAAATATCCGATAATCTTATTAGCTTCTGGTATCGCTTCATATTTGATAACAAGGAAGAAATATTACAGGATATGGGCAGGGTTATTTATGAGGAAAGTCTTGATGAGATAGCGCTGTTTATATCGGTAGGCTTTGAAACTGTTGCACTCAGCTATCTCAAGGAATTGAATGTAAAAGGATTTCTGCCATACCATTATGAGGTGATTCGAGGTTATAAGGTGGATAACTCCAAGCTTGGTCGCTCTATTGAATTGGATGGCTTGGCAAGTGGTATCGGTAAAGCAAAAAATCGTTTGCTTGTTGTTGAATGCAAGTATCGCAATAAAGCTTTATCACTTACGGTTCTTGATCATCTAAAGGAAAGTATTTCTATTTTTCCTGCACAGCACTATGATATCTATCTGTTTTCGAAAGCAGGATTTACGGATGATTTGCAAGCTCTCAATGAGGGAAATATACACTTAATATCCATTGAGGATATGACAAAAAAATAATGAACATTGCACAGTAATGTGCTATATAAATCTAAGGAACAGAGTCATTGCGACTTTGTTCCTTTTTTGTTTGAAAGGAATGAAAATGAATACGAATGAATTAAAGGTTGGAGATATCGTGACATACAGCTTTTTTACAAGACAAGGCGAGCTTTGCTCTGCAATCGTTGAGTGAAGCTTCAGGAGCACGATAAACGACCTATTGCAAAGTTAAAGTTCCACAAGTCGCTTTCCGATAACACGGGTAATAACTACTTTGATTGCCTTGAGCGGATCGGAGGCAGTATAGATCCTATATAACGGACACAATATCACAGAGTTTGCTCCCGATAAATATCGAGAGCATATTGGCACAGTTTTTCAAGACTACAAGGTTTTTGCGGCAACGATTGCGGAGAACGTAATGGGCGGCGAATGCACCGGTGCTGATGAAGAATCGGTTATGTCTGCGCTCAATGCTGCGTCCTTTGGTGAAAAGCTTAAGCATTTGCCGAACGGAATACACTCTCAACTTACCATCGAGTTTAGCAAAGACGGCGTTGGTCTGTCGGGCGGTGAGTTGCAAAAAATCGCGATTGCGAGAGTATTCGCAAGACCTTTTGAACTAATTATAATGGACGAGTCTTCGAGCGCACTTGACCCGATAGCCGAATATGAGCTAAACCAATCGATACGCAAAAACGCCGAGGGCAGAACGGTTATATTTATTTCGCATAGGCTTTCTACCACGCGAATGGCAGATAAAATTTATATGTTTGACGGTGGTAAGATCGTGGAATGTGGATCGCACGATGAACTGATGACACAAAATGGCAAATACGCTCAGATGTATCGTGTACAATCCAAGAAGTATATTAAGAATTAGTATAAAACAACTCATTAAGATCGCACTTTGTATTATGTCTCCATTCTACTTTATATTGTTTTGTTTTTCATGTTTACCAATACCTTTTGGAGTTGCTGTTCTACCTGCGTTGTTAATTGTTCTAATATTATCAATAGAAGTGTCAAACCTTTGTTCTAATATAGGTCTCAGACGTTTGATTTTTTGGAGCATTAATAGTTTTGCCAATTTTTTCTGTGTTTGTTTTGGACATATTGTTGCATATTCAATTTTAAAGTGTTGAATTTCGGTAAGGCGTTCAAGGATCAGATGACCGATTCGAATATGGCAGACATATCCTTTGAAGACCGATTCGGGCTTATCGTAGAGCATGAGTAGACCACAAGGAAGAATAACCATTTGAGCCTCCTCATTAAGAGTGCAGGATTTGCAGAACCCAACGCTTGCGTAGAGGATATTGAATACCACACCGACCGAAATCTGGACAAACCTCAGATCCTAAGGCTGGCAAGCTGTGATTATATCAACGATCACCACAACGTCATGCTTCTAGGCGCAACAGATAGAGGCAAGACCTATTTGGCTTGTGCCTGCGGTATGGCGGTGGTGAGAAAAATTTTCACCGTGAAATATGTGCGTCTGCTGGAGCTTCTCACCGAGCTGGCGATTGCCCGCAGCAACGGCACCTACCGCAAGGTCATTCAGCAGTATAAAAACCGAAGCTGCTGATCCTGGATGAGTGGTTGCCATACCCACTGAAGGAGACTAAGGCAAGAGATCTGCTGGAGATTGCAGAGGCGAAATACAGGAAGGCTTCTACCATCTTCTGTTTCCAGTTCGACGTTCTGGGTGAGCGGGATAAGATCGGCGATCCCATTCTGGCAGACGCCATCTGCGACCGCATCGTACACGATTCGTATCCAATCATAATCGATTGCAAGGAGTCTATGCGCAAACGGCAAGGAGTGTCGGAAATCTGATGCGTAAGGAGTCTTCGGCTCACCGGGCTCTGCCCGGACATGGAGTTTAACACATGGGGGCCCGGGAAGAGTGGTAACGTGCGTACAACAACAAAAAAAGAAGTGCGATCCCGTCCATGGCATCGCTCTTCCCGCTAACCCCGTGTCCGGCGCTCGGGTCTCACTCCTGCGTTGCCCTATCCTCCGTTACGACTAAAGCATTATTATGATACCATACTTTTCGTTCTTTGTCAATGTACAACTGCACCGTCGGGGGGGGTTCAATCTCGGCGGCGCTACTATTCAACTTGGACGCTATATTCAAGCAGAAATTGTGACAAATTTTAAACAAGCTCACTTAAGCGTTTTTCTTCATTTTCGCAAAGATAACCGACCATACTATTTAACATAGTGACATTTTTGTTATAGTCAAATCCAAGATTTAAAAATATGAACAGCTTCAACTAAAATCCAAAACGCAAAGGTTATTTTATTCAGAATAATTAGTATAATCAAATAAATTGTATTTGCAAAAGCTTTGCTTTCTAGTTTGGGGGTTTGCTAACAATTAATCATATTGTTTGATATTTGGTGAGAAAGATATTATTTTAGATTCATTTGCCAAGAACCGAGGGTGTCATAGCACCCTCGGTTCCGGTCACATTATTACTTAGCAAGTTTCTTCATATCGGGTTCTTTAGGCTGATATGCATTCCACATGGATGCCATTCCAGCACCAGACTTTGCAGAAATAAGCGCGATTTTTGCAAGTGCTTTGTCAAGAATTTTCATTTTTTATCTCCTTTCTATTTTTTATAAACAACAGAACTAAATCTGCTATTAAAGTAAACAGAATTGCACTGCTCGTAACATTTGATTTTTTTATGAGCAAAATTCCAACTGTAGAAAATAAGAAAAACAAAAATAAACTTATTATTTTATGTTTAATTCTTTGCTTCGGGACAATTTTTTTGTTAGGATGTTTAATTGGCGCAAATATTATAAGCAATGTGATTCCAACAATAAGAATCAAAGCGTAATATATTATGGAAACTTCAATTAAACTGGAGGCAAGTAAAACGGTCCCATAAGTGAGCAATGTAACAAAAGAACAGAAGAAGTAAGTTTTTGCGTGGTATCCTCCTGTAAAACTCCTTAGAAATATGAATACACATAAAAAAGCAATGGTTTGAGATATTCTATTTAAAATCACACCACAAGTGATAACAACTGTAGTACTAAACAGAAAAGAAATGAAAAGCTCGAATCCGTATACATAAATATCATACATTTCTTCACTTATTGTATTGTTTGATATAAGTTTTTTGGCTAGTGATGTGGCAATTTTATTAAGCATAACGATTCCTAATCATTACAAATACATTTTTTTTAATTATAGCATAATTATTTGAGTATTTGTTGATTTGGGGATAATTGACGCGTTTTTGGGATAATTAAAAAAGATTTCAATCATCATTCATAAAATGACAATTGAAATCTATTATAATACTTATATCCAAAATATATCAATTGATAGATTATTAACTTCAACACAATCTTTACTGTATATATATGATAATCCTACAATAGTATCCGTTTCGTCTTGAAAGATTTGAATTGATGAAACAAAGCTAATTGGTTGGTCTTTTTCTATTAATTCATATATTTGATCATACCATTTTTCAGTATTAACACTATGATCATAGGGCTCAATATCACTTTTCCCAGCTTGTTTAATGGTGTTCAATTTGTGCTCGTCAAAATTCTTTTTTAAATGTTCAAGATATATATTCAATCTTAACACCTCCTTTTCGTTATTTTTTAGCCCCGAGCGAAATGTGAAAAGCCTTGTGGTATAAGTGAAAAAACTGCTCGGGGAAATGGTTTATCACCCAAAGGTATAGAAAACGACCACCAACTGTGGTATAATATAGTTGCAACAAATCAAAACCGAGAGGAGATGACCGTTATCTATCGTCAGTTAATCATGAACGACATATCGTTGTTCACGTCACAGCCAAAAGCAAAATTTTACGACGAGCTGTTTTTACACCTCGATCTGAGTTCCGTTCCCGACCGTCGCTGTGAAAAGGGTCGGCAAGGTTATTCAAGACACGCAATGATCTGCGCTGCCATCGTTATGAAATGCGAGTGCTTCGATTACATCACAGACCTCGTTGACTATCTGAACAATAATCTTATCATTGCGTACTATTGTGGATTTGACATTACCAAGAAATTACCCGGATATCACGCTTTTGAGCGTTTTATCAAGAATTTCGACAATACAATACTGAAAAAGCTGATGGCATCACAAGTTCAAAAGCTCTATGAGATGGGTGTGGTTGACGCATCATTTATCGCCATGGACTCTACTCCAATCTCGGCAAACACCAATCAAAACAATCCGAAATCATTTGCAAAAGACAAATTTGATCCTGAAAATTGTCCCAAAAACGATCACGATTGCAAGCTTGGTGTTCACACTGCGTCCAATCAGCATAATGAGAAGAAATATGAGTTCTTCTGGGGCTACAAATCCCACGTTGTCGTAGACTGTATAAGCGGTTTACCTTTGTGCGAGCTTACTACAACCGCCGATGTCGCTGATCACACCGTGGCAATTGAACTTTTGGACGCTACAAATGCAGTTATTCCAATTACTTTGATTGCGGACAAGGGGTATGACGTAAAGAAAATATACAATACCGTCAAAAACGTCTATTGACGGAGATTGTGTTATACCCTTAAATCCCAGAAACAAGAAACAACCTAAGATGACTGTTGTCGGCAATATTGTTTGCGAAGCGGGATTTGCTATGCATAAGGACGGAAAAGATCCTACCGGCGGAAGATTACGGCAAAAATATTGCTGTCCTTTTAAGCATTCTCAAGATGATTCAGCTTGTACTTGCACCCATAAGAATTATTTTAACGGCAAGAAAAACAGAGGCTGCACCAAATTTGTGACTCTTCCCGACGATTACCGTCTTTCCATTGACCGTTCTTGTATTTCCTTCAAAAATATCTATGCTATGCGCACCGAGATCGAGCGTTACAATGCAAGATTTAAGAAAATAGGTCAGGAGCGTATGTGGGTTCGTTCTATGAATGCCGTTCAAAATCTCTCAACTCTCGCGCACATCTCTCTTCTCGCCGTCGTTACCGCCGCTGTTCTCACTCAAAGACCCTCTCTCAAGCTCTCCCTTAAATCCTCTATGCGCTCTGCTTAAACATCTTTTATATCATTTTTTCACCTTCCGGCAGGGAGGCTTTTTCTGCTCGCTCTCTTTTGGTGCGATATTTTTCAAAACTGCATTTCGCTCATCTCACTTATTTTTTTGTTAATTTGTTCATCTATTCATATAATAAATGTCCTTTTATATATGATATTAGCACACAAAGGTCATTTTGTCAATGGTTTTCTGTACATAAAAGTTAAATGTTTCTGTACATAAAAGTAAAATGTTTTAGTTTCCCACAGCAATAAGTTCCAATAATTGTAGTATTTGTTCATTTATTATATGAATACATGCAAATATTAGAGAAGATGTCCAATTTGATCCATATATTTTTTCTTGTGTTCCATAAAAGAATGCACATATCTGTTCAAAGTAATCGTTGAATTTTTATGTCCCAATATCTCTGATAATGACTTTACATCCATTCCGCACTCAATTGCCCTTGTAGCAAAAGTGTGTCTAAGAGAATGAAATCCGCGATGAGCAATATTATGCTTTTTTAAAAGCAATTCAAAACTACGCTGATAGGATCTTACTGTGATAACTTTATCACCATCCGAAACTACGTATTTTGAATTGCTTTTGTTTTTAATATCCTGTAAGAATGGAATAATTTGATTTGGAAGTGGAATTATCCTGCACGAACTATCACTTTTAGGAGTTCCTGTCATTCTGCAAAGACTACCATCTTGTCCACACCCATCATAGCAACTTTTAGTAATATTCATTTCCGCATTAATAAAATTTATATCATCCCATTCTAAGGCCAAAAGCTCGCCTATGCGCAATCCGGTATATAAACAAAGTACAACTCCAAACATCTTTGGTCTGCTATCAGACAAAACTGCTTGTTCAATAAGTTTTTGTTCTTCATTTGTAAAGCTACCAATTGGTTTTTCTTTGCTTGTCGGGCATTTTAGTTTGTTAACACAATTGACTTTAGTGATACCCAAGTTGTATGCCATTGATAAAGATGATCGAAGAACAAGAACTATTGTGTTAACCGAATTTGGAGCAAGTCCTTTTCCGTTTCTTGTATTACCTTTTTGCATTAGATCCACAATGTATTTTTGCAATTCCCTCGCATCAAGCTCGTCCATATCATATTCACCAAATGTTGGAATTAAACGATGCTCAATTATTGCCCCATATTGTGAATGAGTTCTATGCTTAATACAAGGCTTTTCGTATAATTCTAACCATTCATTGAGCCATTCTTTATAAATCATTCTGTGCCTCTTTCCCCTATTTTGATGGATGTTAATTAAATGTTTTCAACATAACAACATAATATATTTGGGATAAAAATAAACTTATTGTTTCAAAATTCGCCCTAAATATGTTATGTTATGCCAAGTTGTTATCATAATTATATTTAACAGATATTACGTGCATATGCATATCTTTCTCAATTATCCCTATATTTCATTAATTGTCCCGGCGCATTGAAATATGATAGGATACCACATTGGAAAAGGATATTAAGGGCGCGGTTTTATTTTGAGCTTAGCAATTACACAATAATTCGTTGGTATTCTTTTCCTTGCTTTGATTGAGCCATGCTATCGCAGATATAGTCATCGAGGTCATAATAATATTGAATTTAAATATTGGGCAATACTATCGGATTGGTATTTATCCCTAAATACTGTTAATTATCCCAAATACTTGACTAGAGCGGTAATAATGTATTAAAATATATATATTAAAGTTATGCGAAGATATTGTTTTGATTGATTTGATACAAAATGATTAGATTTATTAATAAGCAGGTAGAGAGATTTCAACGTTTTCGGATTATGCTATATGGGTATTGTGCTATTGATGAGCGTATACGTTATACTATGATTGGACCTGCATTAGCGAGTGGGGGATTTTGATGAATGTTGATAGTATGGTGGATATTTGTAAAGCAGTGGATTGTGCGGCTTTAATAACTTTTAGCGGTATATTTGGTCGATGGTAAAAACTAAGTCTAAATAGTACAAGAAGGTTATATACACCGATTTGTTTACTAGAATTATGTAAAAGCAAGGTTTATGATTTGTCTACCCTGTATTTCTTTGCAAAAAGAAGTTTTTGCATTTTGTTATATATCAACAATTACAAACATACGAAAAGCACCCCCAAAACGATGGTTGTTTAGAAAGGAAGTTTACGATGGTTTATAAGGTAAAAATGTCAAAATACAATTATTCTGTTTATGATCAAGAAGGAAATTTGATAATATATAATTTTTTAAATAGAATACATAGTTTGGTAAAAATAATGAAATCGGATGTCGAAAAATTTTTTCAATTGTTTCCTTCGGGTGTTGAAACATATACAATTTCTTGCGAAAAATATTTTGATGCAACTAAAATATTACTTAAATTAGGCATATTGGTAGATGCTAACATTAATGAAAATGTGCTGTATGAATCAAAATACTATGATGAATTATATAATCGAAATTTATATTTGACTATACACCCAACAGGAGATTGTAACTTTAGATGTGCATACTGCTTTGAAGCTGACAAACAGTTATCTCGAGTAGCTATGTCGGAAACAAATCAGAATGCAGTTTGTAAATTTGTTCAGAAAAACATACATGACTATACAGCATTACATGTGGTTTGGTTTGGAGGCGAACCTTTGGTTCAATTCCAAATATTAAAAAAACTATCAGAAAACTTTATCAAGATTTGTGAATCAAGGCATATTCCTTATTCGGCAGAAATTGTAACGAACGGCTTTTTGCTCGATGCGAATGTGTTTGATATGTTGTACAAATTAAATGTTTATACCTATATGGTTACTATTGACGGGTTCAAGGAGCAACATGATAACCTAAGATACACACGTGACGGTAAGGGGACATATGATACAATTATAAAAAACCTGTTGGAAATCAAGAACAATAAAAAATATAAGTTTGCGCGTATAACAATTCGTGTAAATGTAACAAATAATCTGATGAGTGTTTTTGATGAGTTTATAGATTATCTGGATTCAATGTTTGCGGAAGATCCTCGTTTTTCATTTATATTTGTTCCTGCTGAGAATTTTTCGAAAACAAAAAGTGTTGGAAATGATATCTTTGTTGATGGTAATGAAGTGTCCTTGCGTTTGTTAAAAAATGAAATATATACAAAGAAAATGTATCCTGGAATATTGAATAATTATATTATCAATCCGGGGCAAGGATGCATCGCTAGTATGAAGAATTCTTATGTAATTGCATCTAATCTTGAAGTATATAAGTGTAGCACCCACTATGATATGGAAGTAAATAAAATAGGATGTATCGATGTAAATGGGAATATATTGATTAATGAATTTTTTCATTACAAATGGTATTTAGCAAGTAGACAGTTGCAAGATGCATTTAGTGGATGTAAAGATTGCTTTTATTTGCCAGTTTGTTGTGATAGGAGAAAAAGTTGCCCTGTTCAGTTTCTTAAATCAAATCCTGAAAAAGTGTCGTGTCCTTTAAAATATGAAAATTATGGGGCTATGCTGTCTGATACTATATTGAAAGCTGCTAGTAAATATTCTTGTACTTTACTTGTTTTGTGATGTCAAATGCTATTCGAATATTTTATAGATTATCGCTGTACACAGACTGAACAAATGAGCTAAACTTATTTAAACAACTATTAAAAAACATAAGAAATTGAACATTTACCCAAAACACAATTAATATTTATTCAAAGAAGGGTTTACGAAGCAAGTTGATTTTATCTATTTGAGCTTGAAAGAATTTTGAGATATTTAATTTTGTAATGTGTTAACTTTTTCAACTAATATTATTACAAAAATACATGAATTTTAGAGTAGTACGTTGAAGTACATATCTCTATTATTTAGAGTGTGGTGGAAAGGAATGATTGTAAAAATGAAGAGTGAAGCATATCAAATACTGATAAAAGTATTAGAAGATAGTTTAGGCATTGTTGTTTTGGATAAAGAGCAGGGGGATTTTGCAATTAGCGATTACATCTATGATTCTATAATGTTTATTCAGTTTATTCTTGCTATTGAGGAGAGATTGGGAATAGAATTACTAGATGATTTTCTTGATATTGAGTTGCTCAAATCCGCAAATGGTTTTTCAGAAAAATTGGAGTTCTGTTTGAAATCTTTGAATAATGCTAATCAATGAATAAGTATTCATTAATAATTTGATTGTTAAATAGTATATAAAATGAAATAATTAGGCTAATTATAGTTATGTTTTAGTAACTGTAGGATTTTTAATCTATATGTGATCAAATGGATAATTTAGCTTGTAATTTATGCTCTAACAAATGCTATTTAATTTATTCTGCGATTGCTTTTTCAATGCTGTTTGGGATTCATAGCATATATTGATTGAATATTTCGCATATGCATTTTATCAAAAATAATATGGAAGGAGGTGAGTAGCGTGAAGAAAGAATTAAAAAAGAAAATTAAGCTTTACTCTAATGCAGTTCGTTATTTTAGTTCAGAATTATCCGTTCCGGGACAGACCAACGTTGATTTGAGCTGTTATCAAGTTGAAAGCGTGTATAGTTGTCCGTGCGCGTAAATATGGGTAAATAACATTGAAAATACTACACAACTCGTGATAAGATGCATATGCGAAAACTTATATTACAAAATTGGTAGATTACATGAATACAGTATATTTGTATTTTAAAATAAAAAACAAGGAATTGGGTGAAAAAATGTGTTTGATTATGATATAGTAATCATTGATAGTGGTATAAATTTGAATACTTGCATAGATGCGAAAGGGATTTTCATAAAAAAAAACAATACGGGTATTGTCTTGAGTAATGATATATCGGATGAAGTTGGACATGGGACTATTATTTGGACTGTTATTCGGAAAGAAACTAACAATGCCCAAATATATAACATTAAATTGTATAATGATGAAGATAGAGATGAAGGGGATTGCTTAATTTGTGCTTTGAATTATATTAAAGAAAATATCCGCTGCAAATTGATTAACATTAGTTTGGGAATAACTATTAGTGATAATTTGGATAAATTATATAGTGTTTGTTCCGAACTATCGGCAAATGGAGTAGTTATAGTTTCTGCTTTCGATAATGATGGGTGTTACTCCTATCCAGCTGCATTTGATTCTGTTATTGGTGTTGATAGTAATAATAAATTGACACATGCTTCAGAAATAGAGTTTATAGAAAATAGTCACATTGACATTTTGGCAAAAGGAAATGTTCAACGATTAAAAATGCAAGATGGAACGGTATTGATTATAGGAGGGTCAAGTATTGCTTGTGCACATGTTACATCAATTTTATTTAACCATATAAAAGAGTTTTTTGATTTACAAAGTGCGTTAGAGTGTCTAAAGGGGATATCTATACGTATTTATCGTGCTCATACTTGGGAGAACGATGTTAATAATAAGCTTTTTAAAATATACAATGCAGCCATCTTTCCATTTGCCAAAGAAACTCATGCGTTTTTGAGATTTTCAAGAGAATTACTATTTAATATTCAAGGTTTTTATGATGTTAGAGCATCTGGAAAAGTTGGTAGAAAACTGTCTAGTTATTATGAGAAATACAATTCTGATGAGCGAATTAATGATATAGAAAAAGTTGACTTCTCAGAAATTGATACTATTATTTTAGGGCATCTTGATGAATTAGATTATGCTTTAAAAAGAGATTACAAAACAGAATTGATTAAAAAGGCGATTGAAGCTCACGTTAATATTTTTTCTTTTGATCCGTTGGATAAGTATTATAATATTTTGAGTAGATCAAGTATTAAATATTATTATCCACAAGTTGATTTGTGTGATGTGCCACAAAATACATTTGGAAAATTATTTAAGATTAGCAAGCCCGTGGTGGGAATATTTGGGACTTCGTCATCTCAGGGGAAGTTTTCGCTACAACTAATATTAAAGGCAGAACTTGAATCTCGAGGATATACTGTTGGTACTATAGGGACCGAACCACATTCACTATTATTTAATTTTGATGTGGTTTTTCCAATGGGATATAATTCTATGGTAAATTTAACAAATCATAATATTGTACTTTACTTAAACAATAAGATGAACACTTTATGTTCAATGAATAAAGAGATTATTCTAGTTGCTACACAAGCTCAGATTGTTCCATATTGTTATGATAATATTCAAGAGTTTCCGTCAATGCAATATCATTTTGCATTGGGAACCAAGCCTGATGCAATAGTGATGTGTATAAACTATTACGATGAAGTTCCATATATTAAAAATTCAATGTATACATTAATGGGATTGACAGGTGCGAGCATTATAGCGCTAATACTTTATCCACTTACATTTTATGAAGATTGGAAAGGAGTATATAGT
>JAZNII010000001.1:0-4820 GCA_045577415.1 Eubacteriales bacterium | reverse complement strand
TTATTTCGTATAATATTGTGCTTGAGCCGTCCAAAGCTCGTAATATTTGCCGTTTTCATCTGCTAAAAGTTCTTCGTGAGAACCGACTTGAACGATTTCGCCGTTGTCAAATACGGCAATTTTGTCGCAGAAGCGGCAGGAGGACAGGCGGTGGCTGATATAAATGGCGGTCTTATCGCCGACTATTTCATCAAACTTGGCGTAGATCTCTGCCTCAGCAATTGGATCGAGTGCGGCGGTAGGCTCGTCGAGAATGATAAACGGCGCGTCCTTATAGAGTGCACGGGCAAGAGCGATCTTTTGTGCTTCGCCGCCCGATACGTTCACGCCTTCATCATCGAAATTCTTGTAGATAGGAGTTTCAAGACCTTTTGCCATTTCGGCATACCGTTCTCCAAAGCCAACCTCTTGCAAGCATCTCTCTGCCTTTTCTCCATCCCACGAAGCAGCAGACGATACGTTGTTGCCAAGCGGCAGAGCTAAGAGCGAATAATCTTGGAAGACAACCGAGAAAAGATCGAGATACTGTCTATAATCGTATTTACGAACATTGAAATCGTTCATATAGATCTCACCCTCGGTTGGATCATAAAGACGACACATCAGCTTGATAAACGTAGTCTTTCCCGAGCCATTCATTCCTACAACCGCAAGACGCTCACCTACCTTAAAGGTCAGATTGACATTCTTCAAGGCATAATTCTCACTTCCCGCGTATTTGAAGCTGACATTACGGAATTCGATATCATATTTTTTGTCGCTTCGCTTTTCCACGGCAAGAGACCCTTGGTACATATCGTTGGGAAGATTCAAATACTCAAGGTAGGGCACAAGAAATTGCTCGTTATTTTTTAATTCCGCACGGAAATAGAAAATCGATAAGATCTCCATGGAGAATTGATACAAATATCCTACGTATTTGATTACGCTTCCAATGGGAAAGATATTTCGCACGCAATAGAAGCAAACGATTGTATAAGCACAGATCTCGGGAATCTTGGAGAGAAGAATGTGCGGCGTGCTGAGAACCCACGTGCGCCAGCGCGCCCAGGAAAACAGTGCCAAGTGCTCTCGGTTCATTTCCATTTCAAGCCGCGTTAAGATCGGCTGCTGCTTATAGACCCGCGCATCCATTCCGTTCAGGCTATGTCCCTGACCCAGTTGATTTTCCTTTAGCATCCAGTCGTTCAACCGTTTAAATACTCCCGCCTCTTTTTTCTGCACGGCGTTTTTGGCAAAAATGGCCAATGAGGTAAAGACAACCATAAGCACTAAAAGAATCCACGTAAGCCATTCAAACTCTGCGGATGCAATACGGGCGAGCATTTCGGCAAAGAGAACGCCAGCAAATACAAGGCTGATCACGCTACGTAAGATTCCCTCTACACTCGTTCGCATGCGGTTTACGCCGTATCCGTTAATAAAAGCGTTCTCCTTGATCTTACGTCGTAAAACGCGGATATTCGGATCCTCCAACTTGCTATAATCCAACGATACCGTTTTTTGATTAAAGGCGGCCGCCTCATTATCGCATAACCGTTTGAACTCCAAATTCACCAAGCGTCCAAGCAAAGCCCCCATGGTGTGAACAAACAAGTTGCCGAACAACGTGATTGCTATCAGCAGAAATATCTCGCGCTTCTCCTGTTTTTCGTATAGGGCGGTGACGATCTCCGCCGACATCCAAAGATTAAAATAAGGAGAAAAACACTCGAATAGAATGTGGAAAAATCGGAGGGGAAAGTATTTTTTATTAAATCCCCCGTAGCGCCTAAGGGCACGTACGGTGATATTCTCTTTACGCATGATGCTCTCCCTCCTTATAATATTTTGCCTGTACGCTGAACATATAGGCGTACCGACCGTTTTTCGCCATCAATTCCGTATGCGTTCCGCTCTCCGTCACTACACCGTTCTCAAGAAGTAAAATACGATCACAGAAGCGGGTGGAGGCAAACCGATGGGAAATATAGACAGAGGTTTTTCCTACCGTTAGGGCACGGTACTCCATATACAGCGCATTTTCCGCAATGGGATCAAGTGCCGCCGTAGGTTCGTCCAAGATCAAAATACTGCTGTTCTTGTAGATGGCGCGGGCAAGCATCAGCTTTTGCATCTCACCGCCCGACAGATCCACGCCATCGTCGTAGATCCCCTTCATCAAATGGTTGTCCATTCCATGGGGCAGGCTCTCGATCTTCTCAAGAATTCCCGCTCTCCGCATAGCCTCTCTCGCCTGCTCTCTTGCATGGGGGCGCGTAAGGTCTGCGCTGGCTACAAATTCAAACACGGTAAAAGCCACGGGTTTGATCTCTTGAAAGACGGCGGACAGAAGCGAATAATACTCATCAATGTTGTATTCCTCGATTCTCTTACCGTTTATTAGGATTTCTCCCTTGGTGGGCCGGTAAAAGCCGCAGATCAGCTTGACAAGCGTGGTTTTTCCCGCGCCGTTCAGTCCGACCAGCGCAATGCTCTCTCCCTCTCCGATAGTAAGATCGATCCCCTTCAGCACGTAGTCCTCTGCCCCATCGTATCGGTACCACACGTCCCTTAATTCGATCGTAGGCGCACCGACGGGAAGCGCACAACCCTCTCCGTAATTCATCCGATTCGGATAACTAAAAAAGTCTCTGTAATAATCGATCTTCTCGGCGCAAGTATTTAGATTTGCCGCATTTTGAATGATGCCGCGCAAAAAGCCCGCAACACTGCCAACGATTCCGAAATAAAACACGAAATCTCCTACAGAGATCTCCTCCATGATGAGCGCTCCAACCAGAACGATATAGGCCGCACCGTTTTGTATCAGACTCATAAGCCCCGACAAAAGAGAGGCGGCAAGTCCTCGAAGACTGCATTTTTTCTCCCACATAAAAAGATAGGCTTGGTAGTCACTTACCATGTCGGAAAGCCAATCCTGCATATCGTAAAGCTTTATATCCTTGGAGACGGAAAAATTCTCGGATAAGCCCTTTAGGTAATTCAGCTTTCTTGTCTCCTTTTCAAATTCATGCTTATGGGTGTTGCGATATTTCGGCTGCCACCGCGTAGTAAAATACGTTGCAATCGATACGGCAAGAACCACAGCCAAAAGGAAAGGATTCAGCACACCGAGAAGCGAGCCGTACGTTCCGATACCCAGAAGAGCCACAAGGAAGAGCGAAAGATCCTTCCAAACGAACTCAAGCGCACATTTTCCTCCGTTAGCATCACCGAAAGCATACTGCTGAATTCTTTTAAAGGCCTCCGTCTCCGTAGTTTCATAATCCACCTGCTCATGTACGAACGCACTCATCTCCGTTTGATATACGCACGTGGGATAATACCGTCTGGAAGTACAACGGGTATTTAAAAGCGTACGCAGATGGTCAAGGATCGCAAGTCCCAAAACGAAGCCTACCACCGTGAGGATCAGACGAGACAACGGCGCTCCCGCCTCCAGTCCATCAAGCAGAACCTTGGAAAAATACGAGGTGGCAAGCGGAACGCCGAGAGTGAACGGTATGGCGGCAAACATATAGAATACAAATCGACGATCCAGTCGCCACAGGCGGCGAAGCGCCCAAAAGATCGATCCGATATGCGAGTATTTTCTTTTTACTTTCCTTACTTTCATGGTTTGTGCAATTCTCCTTAAAAATTCTCTGCCATAAGTATATCAAATGCAAAAGGAAAAAAGTGCAATCTGTTGTCAAACGTCGAAAATTTGATGTGAATTGCACTTTTACTGTATTTATTGAGGCAAAAGGACTTCGGTAGAAAAGGCGCCGTCTTCGCTTGCACGAGTCAGATATCCGCCGTACTTCTTTACAATAGCATCAATGCGAGCGAGACCGAAGCCGTGCCCCTCTCCCTTGGTGGTCTTTAAGCTATGCTTCTTCTGTCCTTCTGCGGTATTCGTCAGCGATAGATATAAATAATTTCCTTTCATCTCCATGTAGATGCGGATAAGACGGTCTTCCTCCGGAAGAGACGAGCACGCTTCAATGGCGTTATCGAGCAAATTGCCGATAACAATACATAGATCAAGCTCCGATACCGTCAGCGACACGGGAATGCGCGCCTCTGCCTTTACTTTTATATTCTTCGCGGTAGCAATGGAGAGCTTACTGTTCAGTATTGCATCAGCCATCCTATTTCCGGTCTTAATTACAGTTTCAACATGAGTCAGATCATCGTCCAGCATATCAAGATAGCGGTCAATTTCCTCGTATTCACCGTTTTTAGCGTGAACTTTCATAGTTTGAATATGGCTTCTGTAATCGTGCCGCCAGCCACGCATCTTGTTATACATATTTTCCACTTCGGCATAGTGCTTCTTTAAGATATCACTTTCCGCCTCGGCAACTCTTTTTGCAATTAATTTATCAAACAGCATAATTCTTATTCCTTACAGATATTTGATCAAAGCGGCGTGTACCTCATCGTACATTCCTCTGCTGATGGGAACAAGATCCCCGTTCAGCATTGTAATGTCGGTGCGACTAATCTTTTTTACATATTTCAATCCAACAATATAGGAGCGATGCACCTTGATAAAGGTCTCATCAAGCTGCTCCGCAAACTTCGCCAAGGAAATACGGGAACGGTAGATGCCGCTTACGGTATGTACAGCCACATGGACGTTTTCGGACTCCACGTAACAGATATCCGCGAGAGAAACCTTCACATCGCCGTCGGGAGATGTCAAAAGCACAGCTCGCTGGCGATAATTGAGATTACTTACCGCACGGTCAAGAACGGGCAAAAGCTTTCTTTCGTCCGCAGGTTTGATTAGATAATGGAGCGCAGACACGTCAAACCCGTCGCTGAAATAC